>NZ_CALUHA010000062.1:0-2608 GCF_944320325.1 Alistipes megaguti | reverse complement strand
CTGCACACCATCTACGACCAGGCGAAGCACCCCTCGCAGACGATCATCGGCAACGACGTCTCGGTGGGCCACAACGCCACCATCCATGGGGCCGTCATCGAGGACAACTGCCTGATCGGCATGGGTGCCACGATCCTCGACAATGCCCACGTTCCGTCGGGCTGCATCATCGCCGCCAACGCCCTGGTTCTCTCCAACGCCCAGCTGGAGCCCAATTCGGTCTATGCCGGAGTCCCGGCCCGCAAGGTCAAGGAGGTGACGCCCGAACAGCGCGACGAGATCGTGCGCCGTACGGCCCACGACTACATGCTCTACGCCTCGTGGTATAAGGAGGAGTAACCCCCCGGGAACACCTCTCCGGACGGCCTCCTCCCGCGCGGAGGGCCTTGCCGCCCGCTCCGCCGGATGAGGCCTTCTTGTCAAAAAACTCCGCCGATGAAACTGCAGCCGAAATATGCTGATGTAGTGTTGAACCTGCTGGTCGCCGTAGCGATCAGCCTGGTGGTCAATTTCTCCTACGTGCTGCTTCTGCTTGTGGACCTGAACAGCGAGAGTTCACAGCCCTCCTCGCCCCAAAGAGCCCGTATCCGTACGGAAAAGGGGGTTCTGTGTGTCCATCCCGACGGTTACGGATACCTCGTCTGTGAGAACGGCGACAGCGTCTACGTCCCCAACCAGCGGATCAACCGCCTGCGGTTGAAGGCCGGCGACCGGATCGAGGCCGAGGTAACTCCGCCGCGGCGTTCGGGAGGGCACCCCATGATGCAGAAGATCCGCTGCCGAAACGGTCAGGCGTTCGATTACAGTCTGCTCTTCAACCGTCCGTCGCGGGGAACGGAACTTGCGCTGCAACTGTTGTACTATCTGGTGGTTTCGTTCGTCATGCTGTCGATTCTGACCTCCGTGCGGCGCAACTACTCGATGAAACGTTACCTGCGGCGCTGTCTGTGGTGCTGCGTGGCGGCCGTCGGGCTCTATTGCGTGGCTCCCGTCACGGGGTGGCACTCGGGGCGCATTCTGCCCAACTTCATGAGCGGACATCCGTTCGACAGCATGCTGCTGCTGAAGAGTTCGTTTGCCGTTGCGGTGTCGGTCCTTTACGGACGGATCTACGTGCTTATCTCGCAGCGTCAGGCCGTCGTGGTGGAGAACGAACGCCTCAAGAACGAAAACCTCACCACGCGTTACAACCTGCTTGTCGGACAGATCAACCCCCACTTCTTCTTCAATTCGCTCAATTCGCTGGCCATGCTCGTGCGCGAGGGACAGGACGGGAAGGCCCTCACCTACATCGACCAACTCTCCTACACGTTCCGCTATATCATCCAGAACGGCCAGTCGACGCTGATCACCCTCGACGAGGAGCTGAAGTTCGTCGATGCCTACAGCTACCTCTTCAAGATCCGCTATGCCGACAAGCTCTTTTTCGACATCGAGATCGATCCGAAATACCGATCGTGGCGGCTTCCGGCGCTGTCGCTGCAGCCGCTCATCGGCAATGCCGTCAAGCACAACGCAATTACGCGCAGCAAACCGTTCCATATCACCATCCGGACCGACGGCGAATGGCTCGAGGTGGCGAATCCGAAGATTCCGAAACTGGAGCCGGAGCCCTCGACGGGCATCGGTCTGGAGAACCTGCACAACCGCTGGCAACTGATCACCGGACGGCGGATCGTGGTCATCGACGACGGTGAGACGTTCCGCGTGCGGATGCCGCTCCAAAATCCCGAGGCATGATGAAGGCGCTCATTATCGAAGACGAAACGGCTGCGGCCCGCAATCTGGCGGCCATTCTGCGCACGGTGGCTCCCGATGTGGAGATCGTGGCGACGCTCGAAAGCGTGGCCGAGAGCATCGGGTGGCTGCGTGCGAATCCCGAACCCGACCTTCTGTTCATGGACATCCATCTGGCCGACGGCGATTCGTTCCGGATCTTCGATGCGGTGGAGATCACCGCGCCGGTCATCTTCACGACGGCCTACGACCAGTATGCGCTGGAGGCCTTCAAGGTCAACAGCATCGACTACCTGCTCAAACCGCTCAACGAGGCCGACGTGCGGCGGGCGCTGACCAAACTCGAACGGCTCACCTCGTCCGAACGCCGCAGCTATGGATCGCGCATCCGCACGATGGCCGCCGAACGACGTGGCAGCGAGGAGGTCTTTCTGGTTCATATCCGCGACCGGATCATCCCGCTCCATCGCGAGCAGATCGCCTACTGCTATACGTCGAACGAACGCGTGACGGCCTACGGCTATGACGGTGCGGCCTATCCGCTGGACCGTACACTGGAGACCCTGCAGTCGCTCTTGCCCGAGCAGGATTTCTTCCGGGCCAACCGTCAGTTCATCGTGGCGCGCCGCGCCGTGAAGGAGATCGTCGTCTGGTTCGGGAGCCGGCTGGCGCTGCATCTGACCCTCGAAACCCCCGAGCGGATCATCATTTCGAAGGCCCGGGTCCCGGAATTCAAGGCCTGGCTGCGGGCAGTTCACCCGACTGAATAGGCGGTTGACCGGTTGATTTTGGCTGTTTCACCGCGAAGCCGGGTGCGAACCCCGGATTTGGCCCTACCTTTGCATCAGGAACCCCGGAAGTCGGATCGGAA
>NZ_CALUHA010000061.1:0-4091 GCF_944320325.1 Alistipes megaguti | reverse complement strand
ATGCCGTCGTGGCCCATGGCGATACCGTCGTCGATGGCGATGGTGTCGAATTCGGCGGCGAAGCAGCCGAGGCTTTCGATGCGTTGTTTGACCAGTTGGCCGACCTCGTGCAGGTGGACGTGCCCGGGGACGAACTGCGTGAAGGAGTTGGCGATGCCGATGACCGGACGTCCGAACTGCTCCTCGCGCATGCCGTTTGCGCGCCAGAGGCTGCGGGCTCCGGCCATGCGGCGCCCCGAGAGGGTGGCGGCGCTTCTGAGGGGGTGTTTCATCTGTTGGGATTCCATGTTTGCTTCGACTTTGGGGCTATGAAACGAAAGAACCTTTCTCCCGGCCGGGAGAAAGGTTCTCGTTATGCTTCGAACAGGTACGTCACCTTTCTCCCGTTATCAATTCGTTGACCACGAGCAGCACGTTAATGACGTTAATGACGACGATATTCGAATGGTTCTGGGCTTTCATGCCTTCGTTTCTGTTTCAGTTGTGAAGCAAAGATAGCAAACTCGGAGCGAAAGAGCAAGAAATTTCCTAAAAAAATTTAATAACATAACGATCTGAAAGTAGTTTTTGGGTATTTTGATTACTGTTTGCAAAAATAGAGGGGTGTTATCTTATGATCTGATCCATCTTTTGGGATGGCAAGTCGTCCTTTTGTCTCGGTGGCGGATGGTGCCGATTGGGTGATATTCTGAGTGATTACGATTTTTTGAGGCGATTGTGCGTGGAACGTGTTGTTTTATACATATATATAATGAGGTGGTCTTGTTTGTGTTGAAAAATGATTACGAATTGTTATGCGGATTTGGATTTTTAAAAAAATTGTTTTATATTTGCCCTTGATGAAACTTCTGAGAAACCATATCGCCCCTGTTTGGGAGTGCGGATCCTGCTTCGAAAGGTTGGGAACCGCTCTTTCCCGGGTCGGAATCTCCGGCCGCAGGGCGCATGGTGGTTTCGCCGTCGGTCATACGACCGCCGTTGTCTCGTTCCGTACCCTTACCGGTACCGGTACCACCCCTGTGGGGGTCCTGTAATCATCATCCGTCGCATCGTCGCATGCTCCCCGGCCCAGGTTGCCGGAGCGGATATTCACCAAACGAAAAAGTCTCCGAACCGATTCCAGGCAGGAATCCGGCGCTGATGTATCCCGTGCCGGGAACAGAAGCCTCACGGGGCGGATCACCGGCTCACAGCCGGATGAACCGTCCATTCGGAGCCATCCATTTCCGAAGTTTTATCCATCCAAAAAGCAGAATCGAAATGAAACATATAGAAGTCTTTGCCCCGGGAACGGTGGCCAATCTGGGATGCGGATTCGACGTCATGGGGCTGACGCTCGACGGCGTGGGTGACCGCATGGAGGTCATGGTCGAGCCCGATGCCGAGGGGCTCGAGATCCGCAACGAAAGCGGCGTCGAACTGCCCGAATCGCTCGACGAGAATGTCATCACGCCGGCCGTACGGGCCCTGCTGGCGGCCTACGGCGGCTCGGTGCGGGTCATCATCCGCCTGCTCGAGAAGATTGTCCCCGGAAGCGGCATTGGTTCGAGTGCCGCCTCGTCGGCCGCCGCCGTCTACGGGATCAACGAACTGCTGGGACGCCCCTTCTCGGCCAAACAGCTCGTCGAGTTCGCCATGCTGGGCGAGGCGCTGCAGGGCGGGACGGCCCATGCCGACAACGTGGGACCGGCCCTGTTGGGCGGGGTGGTGCTGATCCGCGGTTACGAACCCTTCGATATCGTGCGGCTGCCCGTTCCCGATAACTTCTTCTATGCGGTGGTCCATCCGCAGATTGTCGTCAGCACGAAGATGGCCCGCGAGGTGCTGCCGCACGAGATCCCGCTTTCGAAGGCCGTCAAGCAGTGGGGCAATGTCGGCGGACTGGTGGCGGGTTTTGCCCTGCGCGACGTGGCGTTGATCGGCCGTTCGATGCAGGACGCCGTTGTCGAGCCCTACCGCAAGGGGTTCATTCCGGACTACGATGTGCTCAAGCAGGCGGCAATGGAGCAGGGGGCGCTGGCGCTGAATATCGCCGGATCGGGGCCGTCGGTTTTTGCGCTGGCTTCGGATTACGCCGTGGCCTGCCGCATCGCCGACTGCATGGAGCGTCACTTTGCCGAGCGGGGGATTGCCAGCCACACCTATGCCGGACGGGTCTCGAATGCCGGAGCGCGGATTGTCGAATCGTAAAACAGCAGATCTCATGAAGTGGTACAGCACACGCGATCAGAAACGCGAACACGGTCAGTCGCTGCGCGAGGCCGTGATGATGGGTTTGGCCCCGGACGGAGGCCTTTTCGTGCCGGAGCGGATTCCGCAGGCCGATCTTTCGGAGGCCGAGCGCCGGGCCGACGAATCGTATGCCTCGCTGGCGAGCTACCTGGCCGGCCTCTTTTTCGACGGGGATCTCGACCCGCAGGAGATTGCCCGCCAACTGGCTTCGTTGTATGATTTTCCGGTGCCGCTGCGACGGGTCGGCGATCGCCGCTACACGCTCGAACTCTTCCACGGCCCGACCTGTGCCTTCAAGGATTTCGGGGCGGGGTTCATGGGACGGATGACGGGGCTGCTGGACCGCGGCGGCGAGCGGCTGGTGATCCTGACGGCCACGTCGGGTGATACGGGCAGTGCCGTGGCCCACGGTTTTTACAACGTTCCGGGTGTCGATGTGGTGGTGCTCTACCCCGAGGGGCGGATCAGCCGCCTGCAGGAGTGCCAGATGACGGCCCTGGGCGGCAACATCCACCCGCTGCGGGTCAACGGATCGTTCGACGACTGCCAGCGGCTGGTCAAGGAGCTCTTCGCCGACGAAGCGTTCCGGCACCGGCGTCGTGTCACGTCGGCCAACTCGATCAACCTGCTGCGCTGGATCCCGCAGGCCTTCTACTACTTTTACGGCTATTTCCTCTGGCGGCGGGAGACGGGGGGCGACCATCCCGTGATCGTCGTCCCGAGCGGCAACTGCGGCAATCTGGCGGCCGGCATGCTGGCCCGCAGGATGGGGCTTCCGGTCGGAGGCTTCGTGGCGGCTTCGAATCTCAACGACGTGGTGCCGGAGTTTCTCGAAACGGGCATTTATCTGCCCCGGCCTTCGGTCCGTACGCCTGCCAGCGCGATGGATGTCGGGGCTCCGAGCAATTTCGAACGGATGCTATGGCTCTGCGGCGGTGACCCCGATGCGCTGCGGGCCGAACTGACCGGCTATCGGTGTGACAACGCCACGATCCGGCGGACGATCGACACGTTGTACGAGCGTAGCGGCTACCTGTCGGATCCGCACAGCGCCGTCGGTTACGCGGCGTCGGTGGCCGTGGGCAAACCGGGCTTCTACCTTTCGACGGCCCATCCGGCGAAGTTCGGCGAGGTGATTGCCACGGTAACCGGACGACGGGTCCCGTTGCCCGAACGGCTTGAGTCGCTGACTAGCCTCCCGCAGCATGCCGATCCGCTCGAGGTGGATCTTGGGGCGCTGGAGGAGTTTGTGGCCCGCGTATGACGAGGAAACGCCGACTGCCCGATCGGGCAGCCGGCGTTTTCCGGAGTTGGGGGATTTGTTTTCTGAATCAATACCGGCAGGCGGTTTTGCTCGGATTGCCGGCCATCTGCGACCAGGAATCCGCCGGAGCCGTGGCCGTGGCATCCACGGCAAAGAGGGTCGGCTGGTTGTTCAGCATGCCGTTGCAGTAGATGACGCCGTTGGGCGCGATCGTCGGCGAGGAGTCCAGCTTGTCGGCCAGGTGGAGCGAGACGAGTTGTTCACCGCTTCCGGCATCGAGCTTGACGAGGTTGCCGTTGGTCGTGTCGTTGTAGTAGACGGCGTTGTCGTTGCAGCGTCCGACGCCGAGCCATTTGTAGTCGGGCCAGGCCGTTTCGAGATAGCTCAGCTGGATGGGACGGGCCTCCTGTACGCCGATCACCGTGGGCTGCTGTTCGTCGATCATCGGTCCGAAGGCCACTTTACGGTAGGGACAGTCGTTTAATTCCGTCATTATGAGTCAATCGGCAGACTGTCCCTGTAATTTTTCCGATCGAACTCATCTTTTTATATTTTCGGCTCCGTTTCGGAGCCCCTTTTTTCATTTTTGGACCCA
>NZ_CALUHA010000060.1:0-4738 GCF_944320325.1 Alistipes megaguti | reverse complement strand
GAGAGCGACAGGTAAAGGATACGTTCGATGGCTACAGCCAAACCGAGTACGAGGAATACCAAAATCGGAAGCATCCAGGCCCAACCGCCCTCGAGGAACTTCTGCATCAGCACGTGGTGCAGGCTGTCGCCAGCGATCTGGGTTTCGGCTACAACCGTTTCAGCGGCTGCTGCGGCGTCCTGAGCGAAGGCACTAACGGTACCCAGAAGGGCAACCGACGGGATCAAAAAAAGTTTTTTCATAGTTGTGTTGGATAAGATTAAATTTGATTAGTTGATTATTATTTGTTTGTGTCTTTTTTAAAGGTTTCTTTGGCCGCAGGTCCGCCGTGTGCGTTTCCGGTTTGGGCATTGCCGGGGTTTCCGGGTTTCCGGAGACCGGAACGGGAGCCGCTTCGGAACTTTTTTTCGGGTCGGTTAAAAAATTACTAATAACATATTTTTTTTTCGGTTCCGGGTAGGTCCGGGCTCTTTTCGGGGGCTGCGGGCCGTGCCGGGAGACGACTTTCACACATCTTTTCGAATCCCGGATACAGTGATTCGGAATCGGGTAATTATTTATCAATCAACTGTTTTGCCTGTCCTGCGCGCGTCTGTCCAGGCTGTGGACCCTGACATACGGGCACTTTAGCAGTGCGAAATATAGGAAAAAAAATCGTTTCGTGCAACGTCTCAGACGGTAAATTCTCCGCGCAGGGGTTTGCGCAGCAGATCGCGGGTCTCGCTTTGGGGGAGTCCGAGCCCGAGGACGTACATGAGTTTGGTGACGGCGGCCTCGCAGGTCATGTCGTAGCCGCAGAGCACGCCGGTTTTCTGAAGGATCAGTCCGGTTTCGTAGAGGCCCATCGAGACGCATCCGGCGCCGCACTGGGTGATGTTGAGCAGGATGATTCCGCGGTCGACGGCCTCGCGCAGGACGTGGATAAAGCGTTCCGACGTGGGGGCGTTTCCGGCGCCGTAGGTCTCGAGTACCACGGCGCGCAGTCCCGGGGCGGCGAAGGTGGCTTCGAGGATCTCCTCTCCCAGTCCCGGGAAGAGCTTCACCAGAGCGATACCGCCCGACAGGCGGGTGGCGATGCGCAGCGTCGAGGGATACTCCGCCGGGTGGAGGATGGCCTGACGGTTGTAGGTGATGTTGACGCCGACCTCGGCCAGCGGCGGATAGTTGTCGGACTGGAAGGCGCTCAGGGCTTCGGCGCTGCGTTTGGTGGTGCGGTTGGCGCGGAAGAGGCGGTTCTGGAAGTAGAGCGAGACCTCCGGAACGACGGGATGTCCCTCTTCGCGTGCGCCGGCGATTTCGATGGCCGTGATGAGGTTTTCGCGGCCGTCGGTGCGCAGGACGCCGATGGGGATCTGGCTGCCGGTGAAGACGACCGGTTTGGCGAGGTTTTCCAGCAGGAAACTCAGGGCCGAAGCGGAGTAGGACATCGTGTCGGTGCCGTGCAGGACGACGAAACCGTCGTAGCGGGCGTAGTTGTCGCGGATCAGTTCGGCCAGGGCGATCCAGTGGGCGGGTTCGACGTTCGAGGAGTCGATCACCGGGTCGACCGTATGGACATCGATGTCGACGTTGAGGCGTTTGAGCGAGGGGAACTCCTCGTAGATGCCGCTGAAATCGAAGGGAACCAGTGCACCCGTAGCGGCATCGGTCTTCATGCCGATGGTTCCGCCCGTGTAGATGATCAGAATGGAAGATCGCATATGTTTTTGAAATTCATGTTGCTTGTTGTCGGTGTTTGGTTTTCAGAGGTCTGTCCGACGGGTTTGTCTGCCTGCCACGGGGCTTTTTCCCGGGGAGTCGCCCGTTGTCTCCGGAGCGGCGGCGTCCGGCAGGCTGCCCGGGGGTGTGTCCGGAGCGTCGCCCTTGCTTGGAGCCCTGTCGGGGCGGCGGCCGGAGGTCGGCTCCGCACTTTCGGTCTCATCGAGAGCCTCCACCAGGAAACTGACCGGGCGGAATCCGTCGTTGCACGAGAGCAGGGCCGAGGCGGGATTCTTCATCCACCCCTCATAGAGGTTCGTGGCGCCGTGGGCCAGCGCCATGACAAAGGGCGAGAGGGTCTGCCAGGCACTTTCGCACAGCCCGTCGGGCTTCTGCCACCTTTCGGCGATGAATACCTGCCCCTCCCGCAGGTCGCAGGCCTCTTCGATCGGATTCTCATACCGTTCGATCAGATCCGGGTAGTGTGTCTTGCGGATGACGGTGATGCGTACGCGTTTCATCGGTGCGGTTCGTTGGTTTTGCCTGTTTTATCGGTCGGTCCCTCCGAACTGGAGACTCCGTCTTGGGTTGGGCTCTTCGGACCGGACTCTTCGCCCTGGAGTGCTCTCTCCGTCCCGGGATCCCGGCCAACCGTCACGCCGAACATGCGTTCGGCATTGGCCGTCGTGATGCGGGCCACCTCTTCCGCCGAAATTCCCTTCAGTTCGGCCACCTTCTCGCATACGTAGCGTACATAGGCCGATTCGTTGCGCTGGCCGCGATGGGGTGCCGGGGTCAGATAGGGGCAGTCGGTCTCGAGCAGCAGATCCTGCAGCTCCATCTCGCGTACCACCTCGGCGATGCGGCTCTTCTTGAAGGTGACCACTCCGCCGATGCCGAAGAGGAAGTCGCCGCAGGTTTTCAGTTCGCGGTAACTCTCCACACCGTCCGAGAAGGCGTGGAAGCCCCCTCGGACGCCGCGGCCCGCATATTCGCGCATGATCTCGAGCGTCTCGGGCCAGGCATCGCGCGTGTGGACGACGATCGGCAGTCCGTACTGCAGCGCGAGGTTGATCTGACGGCGGAAGGCCTCAATCTGTTCGTCGCGGAAGTCGTGGCTCCAGTAGAGGTCCAGCCCGATCTCACCGACGGCGCAGAAGCGTCCGATTCCTGCGGGTGGATTGTCCAGATATTGTTGTACGAGTTCCAGCTCTTCGCGCCAATGCGGGATGTCGTTCACCGACGTGGGGTGCAGCCCCATCATCGGGGAGCAGCACTCCGGATGGCGGCGGCAGAGGTCGAAGAGGCGTTCGTGGCTCCGGGAGTCGATGGCCGGCAGCAGGAGCCGCCCGACCCCGGCGGCCAGGGCACGATGCAGTGCCTCCTCACGGTCCGCGTCGAACGCTTCGTCATAGAGATGTGAGTGTGTATCGATCAGATTCATAGCTTCATGTAACGGTTCCCGGGGAGTTGTCGGATGGCTCCCGACAACTCGAGTCCGATGAGCAGTACGGCCAGCTCTCCGGGATTCCGTCCGCTTCGTTCGGCCAGGATTTCGAGCGGCAGCGGATCGCTCGACGGGAAGAGTTTGAGCAGTTGCTCCTCGTCCGAGGTCAGCGACGGGGTGGGTACTTGGGTTCGGAACCCAGCGGGATCCTCCCCGAAATCCCACATCAGTTCGCGGATAACGTCATCGGCATTCATGACCAGCTGGGCCTTGCGGTTTCGGATCAGGTGGTTGGTTCCGGCCGAGGAGCGGTCCGTAGCGCGTCCGGGGACGGCCATCACCGAGCGGTTGTACCCGTCGGCGTAGTGTGCCGTGACGAGCGAACCGCCGCTGTCGGGTGATTCGACGACGATGCATCCGGCGCTCAGGGCGGCGATGATGCGGTTTCGGGCGAGATAGAAGTTGCCGTTTTGACGCGATTGCGAGTGAAGTTCCGTAATCAGCGCTCCGCCCTGATCGAGGATCTCGCGGGCAACTCCGGCGTGTTGGGCGGGGGTCACTTCTGGCAGGGCATTGGCCAGTACGGCCACCGTCGGGACATGGGCCTCCAGAGCCGCCCGGTGAGCGGCCACGTCGATCCCGAAGGCCAGTCCGCTGACGATCGTGAGGCCGGGGACCTGTTCGGCGAGCTGGCCGACGAGTCGGTTGCACATGATTTGTCCGTATGGCGAAGCCTGACGGGTTCCGACCATCGAGAGGCAGCGTTTGGAAAGGATCCTGAGGTTGCCCATTGCGTAGATGACGGCCGGGAAGTCGGGGATTTCGCGCAACAGGGCGGGATATTCGGGGTCGGTTGATGCGATGATGCTGATTCCGTTCTGGCGGCAGTATTCGATTTCGCGTTCGGCGGCGTGGAAGGCCTGTTTCTGGATGATATTCCGGGCGATATCGGGTTTGAGTTGGGCTCGAACGGAGAGTTCGTCGAGGGATGCGTCGAAAATGTTCCGTGCATTGCCGAAAATTTCGAGCAGATGGACGGCACCTTTCACCCCGATTCCGCGGGTCATCTGGAGGGCGATATCCTCGATGGTCATGCTAAGAGCTGAAATCCGGGACTAAAGGTAACTATTTTTAGGAGAAAAACGATGAAATTCGGGGAAAATGGATGAAAGTTGCGAGGAAGTTTTGGAGGGAACGGAAAAGTTTGTATATTTGCACTCCCGAAGCACCGAAACGGTCTCAGAAGTGGGGCTGGGAAAAGAAGGGGGGAGTTGGATTAGTTAGGAGGTGCGACATGGTCTGATGGCCGAGTGGCTAGGCAAAGGTCTGCAAAACCTTATACAGCGGTTCGAGTCCGCTTCAGACCTCAAAGAAGGCTTCTAATCAGCTAATTTTTAGCGATTAAGAGGCCTTCTTTCATTTACGGGGGCGCAGATAGGGGCGCAAGTGGTCCGAATTTTCAACATACAGTCAATCACTGCACTATTGAATAATCGAGGCTTGAAAGGATTTTCGATCTCTTATTCACGGAACAGTTCATAGACCATCCTCCCGAATTCCCGCCGCCCACTAATAACTGACAAGGCCAGCGGC
>NZ_CALUHA010000059.1:0-5366 GCF_944320325.1 Alistipes megaguti | reverse complement strand
ATGCCCGTCGACTTGTAGCGGAAGAAGTTCTTCACCACGCACCACGTATAGCGCCAGCGGCTCTTGTGGCCCTTCTTCTTCAGGTGGGAGAGCTTGCGCACGACGTGGGCGTCGAATCCTACGCCGGCCACATTGGCCATGTAGCGGCTCTGGCGGTAGTGGGCCTCCTCGTACGAAACCACCCCGACGTCCTGCAGGAACGAACACCCGGCGCTGATCGCCCGCACGGCATCCTGATAGCGATTCGAGATGCCGAACGTACGCACCCAGTCGTTGCCCGTACCGACGGCAACGACAGCCAGCAGCACCTCGTCCGGACACACCGTCTGCTGGATGAAGAGGCCGTTGACCACCTCATGCAGCGTACCGTCGCCACCGACGGCGATGATCCGCCGGTAGCCCTCGCGCACGGCCGTCACGGTCAGCTCCGTGGCGTGGAACTTGTGCTCCGTGAAGACCGGTTCGCAGACGATATGCGCATCGCGCAGCAGCTTCGAGATCTGCGGAAAGTGATCGAGCCCGCGGCCGCCGCCGGCCACGGGATTGACGATCACGAACCACTTGTCGGACTGTACGGCCACCTCGACGCTACTTTTCGGGGATGTGACACAGCGTGTCGGTCAGGAAGTCGTAGAACTTCACGACCGAGGCGATCTCCACCTTCTCGTCCGGCGAGTGGGGATAGCAGATCGTCGGACCGAACGAGATCATGTCCAGACCCGGATAGTTGCTGCCGATGATGCCGCACTCCAGTCCGGCGTGGATGGCCGTCACGTGGGGTTTCCGACCGAAGAGACGCTCGTAGGAGGCGGTCATCGCCTTCAGGATCGGCGACGACATGTCGGGATTCCAGCCGTCGTACTCGCCCGTCAGCTCGGTCTGTGCGCCGGCCAGGGCAAACAGCGCCTCGATGGCCTCGCCCAGGGCGCGCTTCTCGCTGCGCACCGAACTGCGCAGCAGGCACTGCAGCTTCACCGTGCGGCCGTCCGAGACCACGCGGGCCAGGTTCGTCGAGGTCTGAACCAGCCCCTCCATCGCCTTCGACATCTTCTGCACGCCGTCCGGACAGGCCACCACGGCACGTACCAGCGCATCGGCCGTCTTCGCAGGCATCATGCCGGCCGGACGTCCGCACTCCTCGGCAAACATCTCGATCGAATCCTCGATGCCGGCATATTCGGCCGCAATGACCTCCCGGTAGGCGGCCAGCGCCTCGGTGAAGGTCCCCAGCTCCTCGGCCGGGACGAGCACCGTCGCCTCGGCCTCACGCGGAATGGCATTGCGCAGCCCGCCGCCGTCGACCGACGCCAGCAGCACCTCGCACGGAGCCTCGTTCAGGAAGCGGAACAGCACCTTGTTGGCATTCGCCCGCTGGCAGACGATCTGGATGCCCGAGTGGCCGCCCTTGAGCCCCTTGACCGTCACCTTCACGGCCGAGTAGCCCTCCGCCGGGGTCGGCACCTCGGCGTAGTCGAAGAGCATGTTGGCGTCCAGTCCGCCGGCGCACCCCACGTAGAGTTCGCCCTCGGTCTCCGAATCGAGGTTGAGCAGGATGTCGCCCTGCAGCAGTCCGCCCTTCAGGCCGAAGGCACCGTCCATGCCGGTCTCCTCCGTGGCCGTAAAGAGCGCCTCAAGCGGTCCGTGCTGCAGCGTGTCGTCCTCGAGCACGGCCAGAATCGCGGCCACGCCGATGCCGTCGTCGGCCCCGAGCGTCGTGCCGTCGGCCGTCACCCACTCACCGTCGACGTAGGCGTCGATCGGATCTTTCGTGAAGTCGAAGACCTTGTCGTTGTTCTTCTGCGGAACCATGTCCAGATGGGCCTGCAGAACAACCCCCTTGCGGTTCTCCCAGCCCGGCGTGGCCGCCTTGCGCACGTAGACGTTGTGCGCCTCGTCCTCGTGAGCCTCCAGGCCCAGTTTGTGCGCCGTGTCAAGCACGTAGCGGCGGATCTGCTCCTCGTGCGACGAGGGGCGCGGGATGCGGACGATCTCCGCGAAATGTTTCCAGACCAGTGTCGGCTTCAGTGCCGTCAGATTGCGATCCATAGTTTTCGGGATTTATTCGTTTTTGGTTTTTGAATGATTGTTCGTTTCGTGTTCGTCGGACTCGGCGGCCGCCTTGCGGTCGAAGGCCTCGACGATGTACTTGACCAGCGGGTGGCGCACGATGTCGCGTTTGTCAAACTCCACGATGCCGATTCCATCGACACCGCGCAGGATCTCCATCGCACGCACCAGTCCGCTGTCCGACTTCTTCGGAAGGTCGACCTGCGTCACGTCGCCCGTGACAATGAAGCGCGCGTTGCGCCCCATGCGCGTCAGAAACATCTTGATCTGCGACAGGGTGGTGTTCTGCGCCTCGTCCAGAATGACGAAGGCGTTGTCCAGCGTACGGCCACGCATGTAGGCCAGCGGCGCGATCTGAACGGTCCCCTCCTCGAGGTACTTCTGCAGTTTGGCGGGCGGGATCATGTCGTTCAGCGCATCGTACAGCGGCTGCAGATAGGGGTCCAGCTTCTCCTTCATGTCGCCCGGCAGGAAGCCCAGCTTCTCGCCCGCCTCGACGGCCGGACGCGTCAGGATGATGCGCCGCACCTGCCGCTCCTTCAGGGCCCGCACGGCCAGCGCTATGGCCGTATAGGTCTTGCCCGAACCCGCAGGCCCCACGGCAAACAGCAGATCGTCCTTATCATAGAGCTTGACCAGCCGCTGCTGGTTCACGGTCCGCGCCCGGACGATGTTGCCGTTGTTGCCGTAGACGATCACATCCTTGTCCACGGGACCCTCCTCCTGGAGCGAGGCCCCCGAGAAGCACTGGTCGATGACCTGCGACGAGATATGACCGTACTTGAGGTAATAGGCCACCAGCGCGTCGATGCGTTTGGCAAAGCGGCGCGTCTCGGCCTCCGGGCCCAGCACCTTGAGCGACGACCCCCGCGCCACGATCTTCAGCGCCGGATGCAGCGACTTGATCTGATCCAGATAGGCGTCCTGCGGGCCGTAGAGCTCCCGCGGATCGACCCCTTCGATGAGTATCTCCTTACCGACTGTCTCCGTCATAGGCCATCAGAAGATATAACCGACGCTGAGCGCCACGTTGTAGGTACGGAGTTTGTCCAGCTGGCGGCCGTCCGGAAGCACCACGTCGTGCTTGCTGCGGAACTGGCCGTTGTAGCGCACGTCGACCAGCAGGTGGCGCAGCAGCACCACCCCGGCACCGACGGTGTACGACACCGACGGACGGATCCGCCCGAAATCGAGCAGATCGCCGCCCGACTTCTGCTTGCAGTCGTTCATCACCGTGAAGACCGGTCCGGCGTAGATGCGCAGCGGACTGAGCAGGCGGAACGACGCCAGCACCGGCACGTCGATCGAATTCGACTTCAGGTTCAGCTCGCCGCCCCCTTCGGGACGGATGCGCAGCCCCTGCCGCACGTAGAGGATCTGCGGCTCGACGGCGAAGGCGCCCAGCTTGACGGCCGTGACGATACCGGCCTGCCAGCCCATTTTGTTGCGGATGTCCGTGGCATCCATGTTCGTCGTATAGTCGGGGATGTTGATACCCCCGATCACGCCCCACTCCACCAACGTGCGGGGGCGTTGTGCCGCAGCACTCCCGGCCGAGCCGGCCAGCAGCAGCGTCAAGAGGATTTTCAGCAGTTTGTTCATAGTCATTTTTCGTTTTTGTCCCGCCCGAGGCGGATTGCCGCCCAAAGCATGTAGGCCAGGCAGACCGTCACAAAGATCATTCCCGCATGAGGGTTCCCCGTCACACGGATCACCGCCCCGCACACCGGCCCCGAGACGGCTCCGGCCGCAATGGCGAGGATCATCAGTCCGGCCACCTCGTTGGCCCGCTCCGGCACGGCCTTCGTCGCCACGGCGTAGAACGTGGCGAAGACGCACGCCATCACGAAGCCCAGCACCCCGACGGCCGCATAGATCGCCGCCTCGTTGCGCACGAAGATCAGCGCCACGGCCAGCACCAAGCCCACGGCCATGTTCCAGGCCAGGTACTTCACGTCGGAGAAGCGCACGAGCACCCACGCCCCGACGAGCGTTCCGACAATGCGGCAGGCGTAGAAGCCCGTCGTCGTAAGGATCGACGAGGGGTTGTCGATCAGCCGCACGGAGAGGTATCCGATGGCCACGTCGCCGGCAATGAAGCAGGCCACGCCCAGCGCCGAGAGCAAGACACGGCGGTTCTTCAGCAGGCGGAAGCACTCCGCCAGTCCGGCGGTCCGTTCGCTGCGCGGCGGTTCGGGGATCGCCGTCAGCTGCAGCCACACGCCTCCGACGACGGTCAGTCCGGCGTAGATCGGCAGCAGCAGCCGCCACGAGCCCGTCCACGCCACAAGCGCGGTCACCAGCGGCGCCAGCAGCAACAGCGACGTGTTGCGGAAGATCTGCCCGACGGTCAGGTAGCTGGTCATCCGCTCGCCGGGGACGATCGTCGCCAGCAGCGGGTTGACGGCCACCTGCACGAACGTATTGCCGATGCCCAGCAGGCCGAATCCGACGAAATACCACGTCAGCAGACACGCGGCACCCGCCGCCCAGGGGATCATCAGCCCCGCAAAGGTGAGGGCATAACCCGCCAGCGCCGTCGCCTTGCGCCCCCAGCGGTTCATCAGTGCCGCAACGGGGGTCGAGAGCACCAGAAACCACAGGAAGACCATCGTCGGGAGAAAGCTCACGGCCGTCTGCTCCTCGGCGGGAAAATCCGCGGCGATACGCCCCGTAATGGGGGCCACCAGGTCGCAGAATCCCATGATGAAGAACCCCGCCAGAACGGGGCACAACAACCGGGCGGAGATCGGGGTACGGTTCGTCATGCGTTGTTGTTTACGTTGTTCGATTCTTCAAAGTTACGTTTTTTTCCGGAAAAACGCACTTCGCCGTGCGATTATTTCTCCCCGGGGATCCTCCGTACGGGCGTTTTTCGGCACGAAAGGCTGTCCCGGCACCGGTTTTTCCCCGGCGGCCAAGGCTTCTCCATCGAACGAAAGTCGCTGTCCGTCACCTGGAAAAGCCCCGCATCCGTCACCGGCAGCCGACTCCCCGGTGTCGGTCCGGCGACAAATCCCGCTCCGGAGCTTGTTTTTCCGCGCATTTTTTCCTATATTTGTTCTAAACTTGCAGTCGACTCATCCGATCATGTATCTGTTCGCCCACATAGACTTCTCGCTGCCGCTCGAAGACCCGATCCTCAAGTTCCTGCTGATTCTGGTCATCATCCTGGCAGCCCCGCTGCTGCTCAACAAGCTCAAGATCCCCTATCTGCTGGGGCTCATCATCGCCGGCGCGGTGATCGGCCCCCACGGCCTGAACCTCGTGCTGCGCGACAGCAGCATCATCCTCTCCGG
>NZ_CALUHA010000058.1:0-6911 GCF_944320325.1 Alistipes megaguti | reverse complement strand
CGGGCCCGCATCGACCGCGGCGACCAGTGGGTCATCCGCTTCAAGATGCCCGAAAACCAGCTGGTCGAGATGGACGACCTGATCCGCGGCCATGTCGAGGTCAACACCTCGACGTTGGACGACAAGGTGCTCTACAAGTCGGCCGATGCGCTGCCCACCTACCACCTGGCCAACATCGTCGACGACCACCTGATGGAGGTTTCGCACGTCATCCGCGGCGAAGAGTGGCTTCCCTCGCTGCCGCTGCACTACCTGCTCTACAAGGCCTTCGGCTGGGAGGCCACGCAGCCCGCCTTCGCCCACCTGCCGCTGCTGCTCAAGCCCACGGGCGGCGGCAAGCTATCGAAGCGCGACGGCGACAAGATGGGATTCCCCGTCTTCCCGCTCTTCTGGAAGTCGCCCACAACGGGCGAAACCGCCCGCGGATACCGCGAGGACGGCTACTTCCCCGAGGCCTTCATCAACATGCTGGCGCTGCTCGGTTGGAACCCCGGCACCGAGCAGGAGATCTTCTCGATGCAGGAGCTGATCGACAGCTTCTCGCTCGAACGCGTCTCGAAATCCGGAGCCCGCTTCCAGCCCGACAAGGCCAAGTGGTTCAACGCCCAGTACATGCACCACAAGACGGACGCCGAACTGGCCGTTCTCTACCAGCCCATCCTGCGCGAGCACGGCATTGAAGTCTCGGACGAGGTGGCCGGACGTGCCGCCGGCATCATGAAGGAGCGCGCCACGTTCATCACCGATCTGTGGGACCTGACGTCGTTCTTCTTCGTGGCGCCGACCCAGTACGAGGAGAAGCAGACCCGCAAGTACTGGAAAGGACAGAACCCGGCCATCCTGCGCGAGGTGCGCGAGGTGCTGGCCTCGATCGACGACTTCTCGCTCGAAAACACCGAGCGCATCGTCCACGCCTGGATCGAGGAGAAGGGATACGCCATGGGCCAGGTGATGAACACGCTGCGTCTGGCGCTGGTGGGCGCCGGCAAAGGCCCCGGCATGTACGACGTCACGTCGTTCATCGGCAAGGAGGAGTGTCTGCGCCGCATCGACCGCATCCTCGAGGTGCTGCCCCCGGTCGAGTAGCAATCCGAGGGGGGGGGCAGGACAGACCGGACGGAACAAGGCCGAGCCTTGCTGCCTTGCTGAATGGAACCGGGCCGGACGGAACAAAGCCATGCTGAATGGAACCGGCAGGCCAAATGAAACTGAAACCGCTTAAAACTGCATGAAAAGATGGTCAATATTGAACAGAACGTATGGGGCATGCCCCCCGAGGGTGAGGCAATCATCCTCTATACGCTGCGCAACGACCGCGGGGCCGAGGTGCAGCTCTCGAACTTCGGAGCGGCCATCGTCTCCGTGAAGATGCCCGACCGCGAAGGCCGCATGGCCGACGTCGTGCTGGGGTACAAACACCCCGAAGGCTACTTCTTCGACGGTGCGGCCGCCGGCAAGAGTGTCGGCCGCTGCGCCAACCGCATCGCCTACGGCCGCATGACGGTCGAGGGCAAGGAGTACCACCTGGAGATCAACAACGGCGTGAACCACCTCCACGGCGGGACGAAGAACTTCGCCAACCGCGTCTGGGAGAGCCGCGTGGAGACCAACCGCGTGGTGATGGCACTCACGTCGGAGGACGGCGACCAGGGCTACCCCGGCGAGCTGTATGTCGAGGCGGTCTTCGACTTCGACGACGACAACGCCCTGGAGATCACCTACAAGGCCAAGACGACGCAGACGACCGTCGTCAATCTGACGAACCACGTCTACTTCAATCTGGCGGGCGAGTCGAGCGGCTCGGTGCTGGATCATGAGTTGCGTCTGAACTGCTCGAAGGTGCTGGAGATGAACGAGCGCCAGATCCCGACGGGCCGGCTGCTCGACGTCGAGGGGACGCCGCAGGATTTCCGCGAGTTCCGCTCGTTCCGCCCGGGCATCGACTCGGAGTTCAACCACATCCGCGACTTCCGCGGTTACGACCACCCGTTCGTCATCGACGGCTGGAAGCCCGATATCCTGGGTGAGGTCGGAACGCTGCGCGAACCGAAATCGGGACGCACGGTGACGGTACTCACTTCACAGCCCAGCGTGATGATCTATACGGGCAACTGGCTCTCGGGCGGCTGCCCCGAGACCAAGTCGGGAGGCCGCTACGAGGATTATGCCGGCGTGGCGATGGAGTGCCAGAACTACCCCGATGCGGTGAACCATCCGGAGTTCCCCTCGCCGCTGCTCCACCCGGGCGAGCTCTACTGCCAGAAGATCGTCTTCCGCTTCGGCACCTGCTGACGATTCCGCCCCACAAAAAAAGTTCTGTCTCCGATCGGAGGCAGGACTTTTTTTTGCACACGGTGGTTCCGGAAAGCGACGGGGCGTTTTCATCGGGTGTCAATCCGCTTTGGCACACGGATTGCTCTTACGGCCGGTAAATTGAAACAATCAAACCTTTAATCGGAACAAACATGAAAAGACTGCTCCTCTCTCTGACTCTGCTGGCCCTCGTGACCGCAGGATTCTCCGGGTGCTCCAAACAGCGCCAATGGAACCACGAACAACGAAAGGCCATGCGCGAAGCCCTGCGCTCGTATCGCCAGATGGTCTACCTCGACGACCTGACCGATGCCGAATTCGGGCTCTTCTCCGACGCGGTCGCCGGAACGCTCGAAAATGCCTACCCCGTCTACGTGGAGTTTATCCAGATGGAGGGCGTCGACGATACGGTCGACATGGTCGTCGTGACCGAAATCGTCGACGAACTCAACGCCGATGCCCGCAACATGCGCCACATCTTCCCCTACAACGTCCTCGTGGCTCAGGGAATTCTGCCCCAGGGGCTCGACCACGACCAGCTCAAGGCCTTCTACAACTGTCTGGCCACAAAGGTCAACAACACCTACTCCTCGACAGGGCAGTTCTTCAACGCCATTCTGGCCGACACGACCGACCTCTCGCAGATCAGCCAGCTGGAGAGCCAGTGCGCCAACGATCTCTTCAACTGGGAGGTGACCGAGATCGACATCACCGAGACCGTTACGCCCGTCACGCCCGCCGCCGGGGCATCCGCAACCTCGGCTCAGCCCGCCGCAACGACCTCGTCCAACAACGCCCGATAACGGCTCCGCACATACAAAAAGAGGGCTTCCGAGGCATCTCGGAAGCCCTCTTTTGCAGGTATCCCGCCCGTGGCTACCGGTCGGCGAAGAGCGATCGGGCAATGCCCATCTCCAGTCCGCGCAACTCGGCCAGTCCGCGCAGGCGGCCCAGACACGAATAACCCGGATTGGTCCGCTTGTGCAGGTCGTCGATCATCTGGTGGCCGTGGTCCGGACGCATCGGGATCGAGATCCGGCGGCGCTGTTCGACCTCGAGCAGCGCCTTCATCACCTCGTACATCGGCACGTCGCCCTCGAGGTGGTTCGCCTCGTAGAAGTTGCCCTCGGCATCACGCTGCGTCGAACGCAGGTGGACAAAGTTCACGCGGTCGCCCCAGCGGCGCATCATCCCCGGCAGGTCGTTCTTCGGCGAGACGCCCAGCGAACCCGTGCAGAGGCACAGTCCGTTCGAGGCGTTCGGAACGGCCTCGACCAACTTCCGAAAATCCTCCTCCGTGGAGAGGATACGCGGAAGGCCGAGAATCGGGAACGGCGGATCGTCCGGATGGATGGCCAGCACCGATTCCACCTCGTCGGCCACGGGCGTCACCTCGCGCAGGAAGGCGATCAGATGCTCGCGCAGCACCTCGGCCGTCACCCCCTTGTAGCGGTCGAGTTCGTGCTGGAACTGTTCCAGTGTGAAGCTCTCCTCCGAACCCGGCAGTCCGGCGATCATGTTGCGCGTCAGGAGTTCGATCTCGGCGGCATCCATCCGTTCGTAACGCGCCCGGGCCGCGGCACGCTCCGCCTCGGTGTAGTCCTTCTCGGCGCCGGGACGCTTCAGGATGAAGAGGTCGAAGGCCACGTAGGCCGCACGCTCGAAGCGCAGGGCCCGCGATCCGTCGGGCAGTTCGTAGGCCAGGTTCGTGCGCGTCCAGTCCAGCACCGGCATGAAGTTGTACGTGATGACGTGGATGCCGCACGCGGCCAGGTTGCGGATCGACTGCTTGTAGTTCTCGATATAGGGCTGGAAGTTGCCCGTGCGGGTCTTGATGTGCTCGTGGACCGGGATGCTCTCCACAACGGACCACGTGAGACCGGCATCGGCAATCAGCTGCTGACGGCGGCGGATCTCCTCGACGGGCCACACCTCGCCGTTGGGAATGTGATGCAGGGCATGGACGATATCGGTAGCTCCGGCCTGACGGATATCGGCGAGGCTGACGGGATCATTCGGCCCGTACCAACGCCACGACTGTTTACAAAGATACATGTTTTCTGGATTTGGGGAGGGCCCGCCTGCCGCGGCTTCCGGACCGATACGGCCGGCAAGGGCTCCTCCGGGATTCGTGTTTCAGATCGAGAAGGCGTCGAAGCCGCCGTCGACAACGGCCAGCGCGCCGGTCACAAACGACGATGCGTCGCTGATCAGGTAGTGGATCGTGCCGAGCAGCTCCTCGGGTTCGGCAAAGCGGCCCGCCGGCGTATGGGCGATGATCGTCCGCGCGCGGTCGGTATACGAGCCGTCGGGGTTGGTCAGCAGCGTGCGGTTCTGGTTCGTCAGCAGGAAGCCCGGAACGATGGCGTTCACGCGCATCTCGGGGCTGAACTTCATGGCCAGTTCGGCGGCCATGTACTTCGTATAGTTGGCAATGGCGGCCTTGGCGGCGCCGTAGCCCACCACGCGCGTCAGCGGACGAAGCGCCGACTCGGAGCAGAAGTTGACGATGACACCCTTCCGGCGGGCCGTCATCGCCTCGCCGAAGACCGTCGTCGGAAGCACCGTGCCGAAGAGGTTCAGATCCACCACCTTCCTGAAGGCGTCGACCTCCAGGTCGAGGAACGACTTGTCGGGAGCGATCGTGGCTCCGCCCATGTTGCCGCCGGCGGCGTTCAGCAACACGTCGATGTGGTCGTAGGCCTTCAGAATGGCGTCGCGATTGGCCTCGAGCGCCTCGCGGTTCAGCACGTCGGTGGTCAGGAACAGCGCCTCACCGCCCTTCCCGCGGATCGACGACACCAGCTCCGAGCCGGCCTTCTCGTCGCGGTCCAGCACGACGACTTTCGCCCCCTGCTCGGCCAGGTAGGCACAGATCGAACGGCCCAGAATACCGGCTCCGCCCGTCACGACAACCACACGGTCGCGAATGTCAAAGAGATTTTTCATGATCGGTTCAATTGATATTGTTGGTATAGTACGAAATATTCTCGCGCAGCAGAATATCGATCGGCAGGTTGTTGACCGCCGCCGGACGACGCCCCTCGACCAGCCATCCGCACAGCGCCATCACCCCGCAATAACCCTGCATCTCGGGGCGTTGGGCCACCAGGGCGGTGACCACCCCCTCCTCGAGCATCCGCCGGTTGCGGGCGATCACATCGTAGCCCACCAGCCGCACGTCGGTACGCTGCCGGGCTGCCAGGTAGCCGCCCAGAATGTGGCAGGTCGAATTGAAGGTCACGGCGCCGGCTATCGATCGGTGGCAGTCAAACAGTTCGTCGAGCATGCGGGCATTGTGCGCCCCGTCGTCCAGACGCAGCGACACATGGTGCAGGGTTCCGCGAAAATCGTGGCGCGCAAGATAGTCCCGAAAACCGCGCTCGCGCTCGCGGCACTGGTTCGAGCCGCCGTCACCGTGATGGAGGATCCGCCCCACGACGATATCGGCCCCGGGATCCAGCCGCTCGAAAAGCAGGCGTGCCGCCACCACCCCGGCATCGAACGACGAGGTGCCGTAGTAGGCCAGCCGGTGGCACTCCGGCAGATCGGAATCGACAAAGACATAGGGAATCTCCCGCCGGTCGAGCTCCCCGGCAAAGGGGATGACCCGCTCGGCAAAGAGCGTGGCCAGAAGCACACCGTCGAAGGACTCCGCCCGCAGCCGTTCGAGCAGCGCATCGAACGACGTCCGGTCGTACTGATCGAAATAAAAGCGGTGCACCTCGACGTTGTAACGCCGCGCCTCGGCCTCGGCCCGGGCGATGCCCGCCTCGAAGTCGGCCCAGTAATCGCCCTCGGCAAAACGGGGCATCACCACGGCCACCGCGTACCGACGTCCCGAAGCCAGCGAACGCGCAATCAGATTCGGACGGTAGTCGACCCGTTCGAGCACCTCCCGGATCCGGGCCAGATTCCCGGCCGAGACCTTTCCGCGGTTGTGGATCACGCGGTCGACCGTTGCCGTCGATACGCCCGCCATCCGGGCGATGTCGACGATCCGCACCGTCGCCACGGCTCCGCCATCCCCGGCCGGCTTCATCGTTGCGTCCGACGTCCTCGCCCCGGACCGGTCCCGTTCCGAAGGGGTCGGGGCGGCCGGCCGCGTCTTCGTCGGCGACGCGTCTCTCTCCGAGGGGATATCTTCGTGTTCTCGCTGCATGATCGTGTGCTTCGGATCTTGGGATCCGCGGTCCGACAAAAGTAGGTACTTTTTTCGAAAATAGCAAGTGTGTGCGCACACACTTATGATTTTGAGCAAAAAAAAAAAAATCCGACCCGCAGGTCGGATTTCATGGACGGAGCCAAAAGAGTCGATGCCGCCTCAGGTGCCAGGCATCCCGATGGTCCCACCCTCCGGAAGGCCGGTCGCGAGCCGCACCGAAGCCTTGGATGAGGCTACGCCGGATGCTTCAACCCCGGGAAGTCGGGCGACACGACGATGCGGATGGCCCGGTGGAGGATCGAGAACTCGAGCGGCGTATGGCCCAGCGGTTCGCCGTCGATCTCGACCGAGACCTCCGGCGACGACTCGATGCGGATGTGGCTGCCCCGCTCCTGAAGGATGTGGCGGATGCGGTAGATCCCGCCGTTGAAGA
>NZ_CALUHA010000057.1:0-7328 GCF_944320325.1 Alistipes megaguti | reverse complement strand
CGGGTCACGGCCACGTCTCCGAACTTCGGATCCGGAAGTAGAATTCGCTTTCTTGGCTTAGCTTTTCTCATTGCTATAAATGTTGTCTAAAGATTTTTTCTCAAGTGAGAGTTTCGGGGGATTACTTGCCTGCCTTGGGGCGTTTTGCACCGTACTTCGAGCGACGCTGGCGACGTCCGTCCACACCGGCCGAGTCGAGAGCTCCGCGAACCAGGTGGTAACGTACACCCGGGAGGTCCTTCACACGTCCGCCGCGAACCAGCACGATCGAGTGCTCCTGCAGGTTGTGGCCTTCGCCGGGGATGTAGGCGTTGACCTCCTTGCCGTTGGTCAGACGCACACGAGCCACCTTACGCATAGCCGAGTTAGGCTTCTTGGGGGTCGTGGTGTACACACGCGTGCAGACGCCACGGCGCTGGGGACAAGCGGCCAGGGCCGGGGACTTCGATTTGTCCTCGAGCGACAGACGACCGTTTCTCACTAACTGTTGAATAGTTGGCATTGTAAAAACTGTCCTTTAATGGTTAAAAAATTCTATCTCCATTGTCCAAAATGGACTGCAAAGGTACGCATTTTTTTGGAAATACAATATATAAGCCCATCTTTTTTGGCCTTTTTTCAGGAATTTGCGCCTTTTGCAATTCTTTTTACTGATCGTTTTTATAAAACTATATGAAATTACTTATACACATTCCCATAATCCCCTGTTCATCATCCGCTTATACGCTGCGCGCGAAATCCCGTGAACAGAGCCCGGCAAACCGGGGAAATCACACGCCATCCGCACCCAAACCGCCGGAAATCTTGCAGAATCCAGCCGAAAAACCTATATTTGTCAACAACAAACACTCCGACACATCCGCAAAGAAAACCCTAATAGCTCAACTTCATGAAAAACACAATCTTACTGCTATCCCTGGCCGTGCTGGCCACAGGGTGCGACAGGGGGGGGGGAGACGCTGACCCTCAACCCGTAACGTTCGAAAACACGGTTTTCGAAAACTATTGTGCGAGCCAGTACGACACCAACGGCGACGGAGTGTTCACGACCGACGAAGCCGCCTCGGTGAAAGAGTTGACCCTCGACGCCAACACGGACAAGAAGCTCACCGGCATCACCTCCCTGAGCGGAATCGAGAACTTCACCGGACTCGAAAAACTCTCCTGCACCATGTGCGAATTCACGTCGGTCGACCTGAGCCGCAACACCCGGCTGAAAGACCTGGCCCTGATGTACGGAAAACTGACAGCGCTCGACGTGAGCTGTCTCCCCGAGTTGGAGACCCTCAACTGCAACAACAACGCCCTGACGTCGATCGACCTGTCCCACAATCCGAAACTGCGGTCTCTCTTCGTGCAGGGCAACCGGCTCACAGCCCTCGACGTAGGCCACAACCCGGAACTCGAACTCCTCTACATCAACATGATGCCGAACTTCACCAACCAGATCGAGACGCTCGACGTAACGAAGAACCCGAAACTCACGCAACTCTACGCCATCAATATGACCTCTCTGAAGGAGTTGCGCATGTTGCAGGCCCACAAGGACGCCAACATCTTGATGTCGGTCCCCGAAACGACCCAGATCATTTACGAATAGTCCGAATCCCGATCCGATACACCTACGACCGATCCGACAGACCGATCCGCGACGCAGCCATCCGGCTGCGTTTTTTTACGTTTACGATTGCCGCCCGCTCTTCGCCCGACATCCGCAGCCGGAAAAGAGGGTCGGCACGGACTTTGCTCCCTTGCCCGGGAGTGCGGGGCCGAACGCCCCTCACCGGAACCACGACCGGAAACCAATTGCGACAAAACAATGAAACAGACCATGCTCACACTCTTCACCCCGCTGCTGGCGCTTCTGCTTTGCGGCACGGCTTGCAGTTCGGACGATTCGAACGCCGGCACTCCGAACCCGACTCCGACCCCTCCGGCTCCGCAACCGACCTCCTACGACATCTACACGGCCGGCTACAAACGGGTCGACTCGAAGGCTGCAGCCACCGTCTGGAAAAACGGCTCGGTGCTGTACACCTATTCGGTCACTCCGGCCTCGTCGCAGGCCCGGACGCTGCTGCTCGCGGGATCAGACCTCTATGCGGCCGGAAATCTGCTGACGGGCGGCACGCAGCAGGTCGGGCAGATCTGGCTGAACGGCGACGCCTACGAAACGCTGACCGACGGCACCACACCGGGCGATGTCCGGGGGCTCTTCCTGGCGGGCGGGACGCTCTATGCCGCCGGATCGAAGGGCGAGGAGGCTGTCGTCTGGAAGAACGGCACACAGCTCTACACCCTTTCGGACGGCACCTCCTCGGGCAGCATGCCCTACGCCGTGGCGGCCTGGGGCGACGATCTCTTCACGGCCGGGACGCTCTTCGGCAGCAGCCGCCACGCCGCCGTCTGGAAGGGCAGCGATCTTCTCTATACATTGGGACGCGGCGAGGCCTACGCAATGTACGTCGTGCCGCACTACGAAAGCGACGAAACGACCGGCGCGGAGGACTCGGGCGACACTTCCGGCAACAACTGAGCGGGCGGCCGTATCGCCCCACCGGTCCGGGCAGCCCGACTGCAACAAAACCGTTACAGCCGCACCGCGCTGCCCGCCGATCCGACGGATCCGGCAGATCCGGACCGTGAGCCGGCCCCGCACGGCAGAACAAACCGCCGCACACAGCCCCGTCCATGCAAAGAATCCCCAAAAAGGGTTCAATCTGAAAAACTTTTCGTATTTTTGTCGGAAAATCCGAAAATAGATCCGACAAGATATGGAGTACAATTTCAAGGAGATCGAGCCAAAGTGGCAGCAGCGCTGGCGCGAACGGAAGACCTACAAGGTGGAGACGGACCCCTCGCGTCCGAAATTCTACGTGTTGGACATGTTCCCCTACCCCTCGGGGGCGGGACTTCACGTCGGGCACCCGCTGGGCTACATCGCCTCGGACATCTACGCACGCTACAAACGGCTGAAGGGTTTCAACGTCCTGCACCCGATGGGTTACGACGCCTTCGGACTTCCGGCCGAGCAGTATGCCATCCAGACGGGCCAGCATCCGGCCGTCACCACCGAACAGAACATCGCCCGCTATCGCGAGCAGCTGGACAAGATCGGCTTCTCGTTCGACTGGGACCGTGAGGTGCGCACGTGCGACCCCACCTACTACAAGTGGACGCAGTGGGCCTTCCTCGAAATGTTCTCCCACTACTACGACCGCAAGCGCCAGCAGGCCCGTCCCATCGAGGAGCTCACGGCCGCCTTCGCAAAGAGCGGCACCGAGGGGATCGACGCCGCCTCGACGCAGGAGCTGCACTTCACGGCCGACGAGTGGAACGCGTGGGACGAGAAGCGCCGCGAACAGGTCCTGCAGAACTACCGCCTCGCCTTCCGCGCCGACACGATGGTCAACTGGTGCCCGAAACTGGGCACCGTACTGGCCAACGACGAGGTGCACGACGGACTGTCGGTGCGCGGCGGCTATCCGGTCGAGCAGAAGCGCATGAAGCAGTGGCTGCTGCGCGTGACGGCCTATGCCCAGCGGATGCTTGACGGGCTGGACCGGCTCGAGTGGAGCGATTCGCTCAAGGAGATCCAGCGCAACTGGATCGGACGGTCGGAGGGTGCGCAGGTCTTCTTCGACATCCAGGGTTCGGAGAAGAAGCTGGAGATCTTCACGACGCGCCCCGATACGATCTTCGGCGTGACGTTCATGGTCATCGCCCCCGAGCACGAGTGGGTCGGCGAGCTGACCACCCCGGAGAACCGTACTGCCGTCGAGGCCTATCTCCAGGAGACGAAGAAGCGCTCGGAGCGTGACCGCATCGCCGACACGAAACGCGTGAGCGGCGTGGCGACGGGCTCCTATGCCGTCAACCCCTTCACGGGGCGCGCCATTCCGATCTACATCTCGGACTACGTGCTGGCCGGCTACGGGACGGGCGCCATCATGGCCGTTCCGGCCCACGACTCGCGCGACTGGGCCTTTGCCCGCCACTTCGGGCTGGAGATCACGCCGGTGGTCGAGGGCGGCGACGTCGAAAAGGAGTCCTACGACGCCAAGTCGGGACGGATGATCAACTCGGACTTCCTCAACGGCATGGATGTCAAGGAGGCCATTCAGGTGATGTTCCGCGAGGTCGAGCGCCGCGGTCTGGGCAAACGCCTGGTCAACTACCGCCTGCGCGACGCCATCTTCTCGCGCCAGCGCTACTGGGGCGAGCCCTTCCCGATCTACTACAAGGACGACACGGCCTATCCGCTGCCGATGGACAAGCTGCCGCTCGAACTGCCGCCGATCGAGAACTTCGGCCCCACGGAGCAGGGCGAACCGCCGCTGGCCCGCGTCAAGGGGTGGCAGACTCCGGAGGGTTACCCCTATGAGCTGTCGACCATGCCGGGCTTCGCCGGATCGTCGGCCTACTACCTGCGCTACATGGACCCGCACAACGAACAAGCACTCGTGGGCCGGGAGGCCGACGAGTACTGGCGCAACGTCGACCTCTACGTCGGCGGCATCGAGCACGCCACGGGTCACCTCATGTACTCGCGTTTCTGGAACATGTTCCTCTACGACCTGGGCTACGTCTGCGAGGAGGAGCCCTTCAGGAAGCTCGTCAACCAGGGCATGATCCAGGGCCGGTCGAACTTCGTCTACCGCGTCGTCGGCACCAACAAGTTCGTCTCGCTCGGGCTGCGCGACCAGTACGAGACGCAGGAAATCCACGTCGACGTGAACATCGTCCGCAACGACCTGCTCGACCTCGACGCCTTCCGGGCGTGGCGTCCGGAGTTCCGCGATGCGGAGTTCATCCTCGAGGAGGGCAAGTATGTCTGCGGCTGGGCCATCGAGAAGATGTCGAAATCGATGTACAACGTCGTCAACCCCGACTACATCGTCGACACCTACGGCGCCGACACGCTGCGCATGTACGAGATGTTCCTCGGACCGCTCGAGCAGTCGAAACCCTGGGACACGAACGGCATCGACGGTGTTCACAAGTTCCTGCGCCGCTTCTGGCGGCTCTTCTACAACCGCGACGGAGCGTTCAGCGTTTCGGACGAACAGCCCACCGAAAAGGAGCTGCGCACGCTGCACAAGACGATCAAAAAGGTGAGCGAGGATATCGAAAACTTCTCGTTCAACACCTCGGTGGCCGCCTTCATGATCTGCCTCAACGAACTGGGCGACTGCTCGAAACGGGCGATCCTCGAACCGCTCGTGGTGCTGATCGCCCCCTTCGCCCCGCACATCGCCGAGGAGCTCTGGGAGGCCCTCGGAAAGAGCGGCTCGGTATGCGATGCACAATACCCGACCTATGACGAAAAACACCTCGTACAGAGCTCGTTCGAATACCCGGTATCGGTCAACGGCAAGCTGCGCTTCAAGAAGGAGTACGCCACGTCGATGACCCCGGCCGAGATTCAGGCCGACGTCGTCACGGCCCCCGAGGCCCAGAAGTGGATCGAGGGCAAGACCCCGAAGAAGGTGATCGTCGTCCCGGGCAAGATCATCAACATCGTCATCTGACCCCGGGGCAACCGAACCACCCACACCCCGATCAGCTCCGACGAACCGCCAAGAGAGAGAGTCCCGGCCACGCCCGGGACTCTTTTCCACCCGAAACCCCCAAAACCGGAAACCATGAACCGAACCCTTTTATCCATTCTGTCACTTCTGCTTATGAGCGTCAACGCATCGGCTCGGGAGTATGGCCAGGCCGCCACGATCCGTATCTGGGACAACGCCTCGGCCCCCCACAGCAACGGAATCACCACCCCCGAAGAGGAGCCCGAACCCAACCGGCTGGCCAACACCTCGACGGCCGAACTCTTTCTCTATCCGGCCGACACCTCGCGCCATGCCCCGACGGGACTGGGCGTCGTGATCTGCCCGGGCGGCGGCTACTCGCGTCTGGCCATCGACCACGAAGGGGTCCAGGTGGCCCGCTGGCTTGCGGAGAACGGCATCACGGCTGCCGTCCTGAAGTACCGCCTGCCGAACGGTCATCCGGAGGTTCCGCTCGAGGATGCCGAACAGGCGCTGCGGCTGCTGCGCGGCGAGGTTCCCGGCGCCGAGGACTTCGTCTGCCGGAAGGTCGGCATCATGGGCTTCTCGGCCGGAGGTCATCTGGCCGCCTACACCTCGACGATGGGGAGCGTAAGACCGGACTTCTCGCTGCTCTTCTATCCGGTCATCACGGCGAATCCCGGACATCAGGGATCATTCAACCAGCTGGTGGGCAAGGAGAACCGCACGGCCGAGACCGACGCCCGCTATTCGCTCGAAAACCAGGTGACGCAACAGACACCCCCGGCCCTGCTGCTGCTTTCGGACGACGACCGCACCGTACCGCCGGTGAGCAGCACGCGCTACTACAACGCCCTGAAGGAGCACGGCGTGAAGGCCTCGATGCACATCTACCCCACGGGCGGCCACGGATGGGGCATCCGCGACTCGTTCCGCTACAAGGCCGAGTGGCAGGCGGCACTGCTTGACTGGCTCAAAGCCTTCGAAGAATAACCGGCCGGCCCGAACGGATGCGGCGGACACCCCCGAACGGGATGTCCGCCGCGTGATTTTCAACGGGGGCCTTGCCGTTTCCCGATTATTCCGTATCTTTGCAGACAAAATACAACTATTCATGGCAGACAACTCCATATTGACCCGCCTCGACGGGCTGAAGCTCAAGTACGAGGAGATCGGGCAGAAACTCACCGACCCCGAGGTGATCGCCGACGTCAAGCAGTTCGTGCAGCTCAACAAGGAGTACAAGGAGCTCGAACCGATCATCGAAACCTCGGAGCGTTACCGCACGGCTCTGGCCAACCTGGCCGAGGCCAAGGATACCTACGCCAACGACAAGGACGAGGAGATGCGCGAGATGGCCCGCGAAATGATCACCGAACTCGAACCGCAGATCACCCAGCTCGAGGAGGAGATCAAGCTGCTCCTGATCCCGAAGGATCCGCAGGACTCGAAAAACGCCATCATGGAGATCCGCGGCGGTACGGGTGGCGACGAGGCCGCCCTCTTCGCCGGCGACCTGCTGCGCATGTATACGAAGTACATCGAGTCGAAGGGGTGGAAGTACGAGATCACCTCAGCCTCCGAGGGTGCCGCCGGCGGATACAAGGAGGTCGTCATGAAGGTCACGGGACAGAACGTCTACGGTACGCTCAAGTACGAATCGGGCGTCCACCGCGTGCAGCGCGTGCCGCAGACCGAAACGCAGGGACGCGTCCACACGTCGGCCGCTTCGGTGGCCGTGCTGCCCGAAGCCGAGGAGTTCGACGTCGAGATCTCGATGAACGACATCCGCAAGGA
>NZ_CALUHA010000056.1:0-7595 GCF_944320325.1 Alistipes megaguti | reverse complement strand
GAAAGTCAACAAGGGAAAGGCTTCCGTATTGTCGACAAGACTGATATTTGAAGATCCTGACGGGAATTGAGAGCTCTTCTCGCCCTGTATCGTATCGGTGTAGAAGAACTGCAAGGGACCCGTGCAGAAAGGCCATACCACGGTTTGGTATATACCGTGCTGGATGAGAATGGGGAAAAAGCACCCGTGACGCCGCTGAAAGCGTCCAGTCTGGGAGATGACGCCTCCTTGAAAAAGGTCGAGACCATTCTGGCAAGTTCCCCGGAGAAGATCAAGTCCGCCAATCTTCATAAAATGACATTACATCATGTAGAGGAGGAGCCATAATAATTAACCATATCACTTTCAATAACAGTCTCTGCCAACGAAAGAATCCAAGGTTATCGAGGGAAATATAAGCAGTAATGACGAGAATTTCAGGCTCACAGGAAGCTCCGTTTTTATTATGCAAGCAGAACTCTCATGATACTGGAAAATACCTAAAACTCGGGATTGTTTCTCTTTTCCCTTGAAAGTACTTTTGTTCCCGTATTTGAAAATGCGAGTCACAACGCAGCTAACGATGTTTTTCAGTCTAAATAGATTTAAATCTGCAAAAACTCTTGAGAATGTGTTCCGAACTCCATAAGCGAGCAAGCTACAGTCCTATCGAGCACATCTCCATATCCAACATAATTTATATATACGAACAAACCTGCTCTGAATGAAAAAACATTACCTCGCAATTCTCCTCTCCTGGATACTGCTAGTGTTGCCAAGCATGGGTAGCTGGGCTCAAGAAAAAACTATCAAGCAACATTGCGAGTTGAGCGGCACTGTCACCGACAACCACGGGCAGCCCCTTCCGGGTACCACCGTGCGCATCAAAGGCACCATGCAGGGAACCGTTACCGACACCAACGGGCACTATACGTTGCGCGGAGAATGGGCCATGGGAGACATCGTGCTCTTCACCTTCATCGGCATGAAGGAAGTATCCGTAAAGTATACCGGACAGAAAGTTCAGGATGCCGCCATGCAGCAGGATGTTACCGATGTGAGTGAAGTGGTCGTGGTCGCCCGCCGCAACATCAACGAACTCGACATCCGCGCCAAATCGGGCGTCGTACAGCGCGTAGACATGGAACGTCTGAACGACAAACCGATGATCGACATGTCGCTCGCCCTGCAGGGAGCCGTTCCGGGCCTCATCGTAACCAATACGGGGGATCTGGGATCCAAACCGCAGATCCGTCTGCGCGGGAACTCATCGTTCCGAGCCGGAGATACGGCCAACGAACCCCTCTACGTCATGGACGGACAGATCATCTCTTCGGATGCCTTCCTGACGCTCAATCCTGCCGACATCGAAGAGATCAAGGTCCTCAAGGATGCTGTGGCATGCGCCCTCTACGGCGTAAAAGCCGCAAATGGAGTCATCGAAATTACCTCCCAGCGCGGAAACCCCGACGGAGTACTCAAAGTTAACTACGACTTCAGCATCGGCGTCACGCTGCGCGGCCGCCGTGGCGTGGAGATGATGCAGAGCGACGAAAAGCTGGAGATAGAACGTCTGTTGCAAAATCCGTCTACCCCCGGGTATCGCTACAGCGCCGACTATTACCGCAAATACTACCCCAACGATCCGAGTCTCACCGAAATGATCGCCGAGGGGGCCCGCGTGCTCGACTCGCTGCGAGGCATCAACACCGACTGGTTCCGGGAGCTCATCCGCCCGAACATCTACCAGCGCCACAACCTCAGCATCCGCGGCGGAAACGAAAACACCTCCTACTTTATTTCAGCGAACTACTCCCAACAGGGAGGCCGGGTTCCCGGGAACGATGTGCAGCGCATCTCCACACGCATGAGCCTCGATCAACGACTGGGCCGCTGGGGCTACCTCTCGCTGGCCAGTGACGCCGGATACTCGATCACGAACACCCCGAACGGCAGCTCCTTCTCGCCGACGGACCTCGTCTATCAGCTCAACTCGTACGAGACCAAAACCAGCCCGCTGGTCTCCTTCTCGAACGAATCCTCGGAGTATACCTACAACGACCTGCTGAGCCAATACCAGAGCAAATCCACCGACAAGCATGCCGGCATAAGCGGATCGCTCAACCTCCACCCGGTCGAAGGTCTCGACGTCGATGCCGTAGCGGGTGTGGATTTCATGTTGGACGAAGGTCTTACGTTGCTGCCCTCGACCTCGATTGAGGAGCGCAAGTCGGGTGCGGCCATCAACGAACGGGGTCGTCTGACCAAGAACAAAAATGTTACGACCAACGTGTCGTCGAACATCCGTCTGACATATAATCGGGTCTTTGCGGAACGCCACGACCTGACCGTCGGCGGCAACATGGATTACTACCTGACGGATCAGGACAACGTCTCGATCACGGGCTACGGCGTCGGTACGCAGATGTCACCGGCGGCCATCAACCAGTCGATCACCGGCAACCGCAAACCATCGGTCGGCTCACTCAAGGAGAAGAGTGCCCAGATGGGATTCGGATTGGTGTTCGGATACTCGTTCGACTCGACCTACGACCTGTTTGCCACCTACAAGACCGACGCCTCGTCGATCCTCCCGGCCGACAAGCGGTGGAACGCCGCCTGGGCCGTCGGTGTGGGCTGGACGCCGACCCGCTACGGATTCCTGCGCGACAGCCGTGTCATCACGTCACTCAACCTCAAGGCTTCGTATGGCAAGATGGCCAATCTGGCTGGCGTATCTTCGGCTTCGGCAATCGGGACCTTCTCCTATTCGACGGATTTCTATGGAGATGCCCGTCTGCTGGAGCTCCTGGCCTTCTATAATACGGACCTCAAGCCCGAGCAGACCGAATCGATCGATGCGGGGCTTTCGCTCGAACTCTTCAAGCGAGTGACTCTCGGCGTGAACTTCTACCGCCGGGATACCGAGGATGCGCTGCTGTCGGTCCCCATCTCCCTCTCGAACGGGTTCTCGACCATGCTGCGCAACATCGGCGTACTGCGGAATGAAGGATACGAACTCTCCGCCTCGGTCAAGGTTGTGGATCGGGATCCCTGGCGTCTGTGGCTGCGTGGATCGCTGGCCTACAACCGAAACAAGGTCATGGACCTGTACTATGCCGACCGGATCTACGCCAGCGCCGAGTCGATCATACCCGATTACGAAGTGGGAAAGGCGTACGACATGCTTTACGGTCTGGAGTCGCTGGGGATCGATCCCATTACGGGACTTCCGGTTTTCCGAGGGGCTGACGGTCGCGAGATTCCCGCCACGGAGACCCCCTCCAAAGAGAATATCGTGGCGTTGGGCCACAGCACGCCGCCCTACAGCGGATCGATCAACGTGAGTCTGTCGTACCGCAGTTTTGATCTGGACATGGACTTCTACTATGTCTTCGGAGGCGTGCGCCCCTACAACTACACTTATGTCCGCAACACGGACGACGCCAACAAGAATGCGATCCGCGGTCAGGTCGACAACATGTGGTTTAAGCGCGGCGACGAGGACAAGATCTACCACTCGCCCTTCTTCAGCTCCTCGGCAATCGCCTCGCTCAACTACGCCAACACGATGACAGTCGGCAAGAGCGACTACTTCAAGATGTCGATGCTGTCGCTTCGTTACCGGCTCTCCCCGGCGTGGCTCGAACGCAACTGCGGCGGGGTGATCAAGTATGCCAGCGTGGCGTTCCAGGCCTCGAACCTCTTCATGATCACGCCCTACAAGGAGTCGGACCCCGAAACCGGATCACTGGCCGGGACGATGCAACCCGTACTGACCTTCAACCTCAGTCTCACCTTCTGAAACAATGACATCCATGCAAAAAATCATCAGATATGCACTTTCGGGGCTGATTGCAATGCTGGGCAGCACGGCCTGCACGCTGGACATTCCTTACGAAAACCAGCTCTCCGACCCGTCGGCCATCACCTCCGTGACGACGGCCCGTGAGTTGTTGGCCTCGGCCTACGACCGACTTCCCAACCCGGAGTTTGAGCTGTCGGTGTTGAGCGACGATTTCGAAACCACCTCGCTCATTTCGCGCAACAGCGACCTGGGCAACCTCTACAAATGGCAAACATTGCCCATGACGAATCTAGCCCTCACGCTCTGGCAGGGCTACTACGAATCGATAGCCATTGCCAATGCCGTGCTCGAACGCACGGTGGCGATCTCACCGCAGAACGAAAGCGAGCAGGCTGAACTTGCGGCTGTGAATGCCGAAGCCAAGGCTCTGAAGGCCTACTGTTACTTCGACCTGCTGCGCCTCTTTGCCCCGGACATCTCCGAGGGCGGCAGCCGCGACGGGGTAATCCTCAAGGAGCAGTTCGAGTTGGAATTCCTGCCCCGTTCGAGCATCGACGCTTGTGTGGGCTACATCCGCACCCTGCTGACTGAAGCCGTTGCCACGGAGAACAGTCCAGAAACAGCCTATTGGATTTCCCAGCAAGGGGTGCGGTGCCTGCTTGCCGAGCTGGAGCTCTATGCCGGACAGTATGAAAAGGCGGTCGAGTGGGCCAATCTCGTGCTGACCACGGCTGGCGGGTACGATCTTTTCACGGAGACGAACTACCGGCAGCTGTGGAACGGTGGAGCCGGTCCCGAGAGCCTCTTCTCGCGTCACACGACTGCCCCGTTCTATCTGGACATGCGTTACGACACCGAAAAGGGCGATTTCCTGGAGGTTTCCGAAGAGCTCGCGGCAAGTTACGACACGGAGGATCTGCGCGGTGCGGAGAGTATCTATCCGAAGGAACTTCCGGGCGAGACCGTGGGCGAGACGATCACGATGCGCTGCCTGGGCAAGTACAACCGCATGAACTGGGACGCTACGGAGATCTCCTGCATCCACAAGCTGCGCACCGTGACGGCCTGCTTCGTACTGGCCGAGGCCTACTGCCTCCAGGGCAACCACGACGGCGAGGCACGCACGGCAATCAACGAATACCTCACACGCCGCAAGGCCCGGCCGCTCGACGAGGCGCTTACGGGTGACGCCCTGTTGCAGACCGTTCTCGCCGAGAAGCAAAAGGAGTTCGTCGGCGAGGGCGAGCGCTGGTTCGACCTGAAGCACTACCGCAAAGGGGTGCTCGCCGACTGGGGACAGGGGAACAGCGACAAGCGCATCGACGCCACGGACTACCGCTGGACGCTGCCCATCCCCCAGGAGGAGTATTTCTACAACGAGAACGTCACCCAGAACGAGGGGTGGCCCAAGATCGAGAACTGATCCGGCATGAGACAATCCGGATCGGACCAGATAACTGAACATTCATCATCAAAAAAACGCATAAAGATGAAAAAAGTATGCTTTTGGGGCGGGGTGCTGCTGACGGCAGCCGTCGCCATGACCTCCTGCAACGAAGAGAAAGCCACCGGGTACTCCGGTACGAATAAGATCTATCTGACGGCGACCGACAACAACGCCGTCATCATGGAGTCGGATGCCACGCCGCTCGAAGTAGAGGTGTCCCTTACGTCGTCGGTCGAGACGACCACGACGCTGACCTTCCGTCTGGAGGACGACACGCAGGAGCTGCTCCGTCTGGAGGGCAACCCCGTAACGATCGCCGCAGGTGAGAAGAGCGCCACCTTCCAGGTCGTATCGAACGTCAAGAATCTCCTTACGGAAAGCACCTATATCACCGTGGGAATCGATGCTGCACAGCTGCCCGCAGGCATGGAACTTGCCGAGGCACTGCGCATCCGCGTCAACCCCAACCCGGCCGTGCCCGAACTGACCGAAGAACAGAAAGCGCTGATCGATGGCTACAAGGAAAAGTTCGGCATCGACCTTAACGAATTCCTCGGCGTGATGAAGTGCACGACGACGCTCAACATCCCGGGCAACGGCACAACCAACGAATTCTCAACCCCCAAGACCGAGGAGATCCCGGGTCAGACGGTCATCACCCTCAGCGAGGAGTCGACAGCCGACATGCCCGTACTGAAGATGGTCGACAACCCGATGGGACTGACCGAATACCTCTACTGGGTCTTCCGCCAGAATACCGTCGACGATGACGAGATCTGGACCCAGCAGGGCGAAGAGAGCGCCAACCAGCGCCTGATGGACCGCATCGGATGGACAGCCACGAGCGAGGAGACCTTCAACGTCACGCTCGACGGCATCCGGTGCAAGAACCTCTCCGCGACGGGCGCCGACCTCGAAATCCTCGGCCCGAAAGAGGACTCCTACGGCGACACCTACATGGTCGTACCCTTCGACTACTCCTTCACGGCCTGGGACCGCCAGAAAGAGCTGCTCGACAAGGGTGACGCAGACATGCAGGAGATCTACGACCAGGGCGGTTTTGCCAATCCGACCTTTTACCTCTTCTACTGCGGTGCCGATACGAACGAATGGGAAGGTGAGAACTGGCTCGAGAGCAAGGGCCATATCGACTTCGAGAAGGGCGAGATGACCTTCCAGTTCGTCATAGACCACGCCTACGCCGGCGACTACACCCGCGTACACGTCACCTACACGAAATAAGAACACCGTTAACCCCGAACAATCATGGGCGAACGTATTCAGAGAATCATCCGGAACTCGGCTGTTGGCATGCTGGCAGCCCTGTTCCCGGCTTTATTACAAGCTCAACCGGAGCCTCTACCATTACCCCAGGGGACCTGCGAAGGGATGCTCCCCAACGGGTTACACTACATCCTTCGCCAAAATGACCTTCCGGCCTCGCGCATTGAATTCCGACTAGTATTGAGGACCGGATCGGTCCAGGAGCTTGATCGGGAGAAGGGTTGTGCGCATTTTCTGGAGCACGTCGCCTTCGGCGGTTCGCGTCACTTCCCCGACAAGTCGCTGCAAAGCTACCTCGAAACGCTCGGAATGAAGTACGGCGTGGATATCAACGCCTTCACGAGTCAGGACCGGACGATCTACCTCTTCGCCGTGCCGACCGACACCCAACGCAAGGGGGTCATTGACAGTGCCCTGCTGATTCTGCGCGACTGGCTGGACGGTCTGGTGATCAGCCCCGAACGAGTTGAGACCGAGCGGGGTATCATCCTCGAGGAGCTGCGCGGGTATGACGTCGGCGACGACTTCTACGACCTGAAGATCGGCGAGGGAATCCATGCCCGGCGATTGCCGCTCGGCACGATCGAGGACATCCGGCGCATCACACCGGCCACACTCGAAAACTACTACCGGAAATGGTATGTGCCGGAACTGGCAACAATCGTTGCCGTGGGCGATTTCGACACGTCGGAACTGGAGGGAAAAATCCGCGAACAATTCTCATCGCTCGCACCCCGCAAGGCCCGCGACTTCAAGGTCTATCCGCTCGAATACACCCCGGGAACCCGAGTGTTTGAGATCCGCGATTCGCTCTACAACCGCACTCAACTCGAGGTGATGATCCCCCACCGGAGCATCACGGTCCGAACGCTGAACGACGCCGTGGCCAAAGCCCGCGAGGAGTTGCTCATCGAGGCCGTCTCGGCCCGGATGCGCGGCCGCGAAATCCGGACGACAATCTCCGACACGTGGTATCTGAGCGACAAGAACCACTTCACGGTGACAACGGCCGGTTCTTCGCGCGAAGAGTTGCTCGACGCTCTCGCGCATCTCTCCTCTGCCCTGCGCGCTTTGGTA
>NZ_CALUHA010000055.1:0-8548 GCF_944320325.1 Alistipes megaguti | reverse complement strand
GGTTTGTCGGAGTAGAGGTTGAGCTCCGCGCTCATATCGTAGAGGATGCGTCGGTGAACGGGTTTCAGACCGTCCCTCACGTCGGGCAGGGCGCGCGACACGATGACCGACATCGAGTAGTCGATGTAGGCCGACTTCATCTGCTCTTCGATATTGATGGGGATGATCCGTCCCACCAAACCGGCATTCTTTTCTTCTTCTGTAAGCATCTATCTCTTCTGTATAACCGGATTTCCATGCGGGTCGTCAGTGCGGCCCGCCAAATAACGAACAAAAATAGTAATTTCTTGCGATCCGGGCAACTTTGGGCGCAGAAAAACGCACGCGCGTGGGATATTTTTTCAGGGGACATACCGTTTTTTGGCCCTTTTCGGGCGATTTGAGGCCCAAAAAATTTTCACCCGACAGAGGGTCGGACAAAACGGTCCGGGAGGATGGTCCGATTCGCACAAACCATCGGCCTTTCATCCAACCAACGACTTAAACCACGGAGGCAGTTTGCAGAAAGAACGGTAGTTTTTGCCGGAAAAAAGAAGGTTGTCACGTTTTTTTCGCTATCTTTGTCGTAGGGCCATACCTGACCCGGACATACTGAAAGAAGCGTTATGCTCATCTTGTAACTTGAAAACGTAGGAAATTTTCAATTAGATGCAAGGATGACATGGCTGCTCTCACGCTATGGCGTGGGCTGCTGTTGCTACATCTGCTCATTAGGTTTTCTCAGGACCTTCATCTAAGACGTGGCATTTGCGGTTCCACGCTTCTTGTTTACAAATGACCGCCGGAGGAGCCGCCAGCGGGACAAAACGACAACCCCTATGAAGAAATTTTTATGCGTAGCCATTGCTTTCGTCTGCACTACGGCTTTGCAAGCGCAAGAAACGGAAAAAGACGTCACAGAATTTCTCGGTATCCCGGTCGACGGATACAAGCCCGCCATGATTGAAAAGCTGAAAGCCAAAGGGTTCACATCCACCACATGGGACAAAGATGTTTTGGAAGGCGAATTCAATGGAACCGAGGTATATGTCGGTGTTGCTACAAACAACAACAAGGTCTATAGAATCATGTTGGCAGATAAAGCCCCCCGTGGTGAAACAGATATCAGAATCCGATTTAATTTGCTTTGTCGGCAATTCGAAAACAATCCGAGATATACACCCATGACCGATAAGGAACAAACAATTCCCGACGACGAAGATATTTCCTATGAAATAACAGTCAACGAAAAACGCTACGAGGCCGGTTTTTACCAAATTTCCCAATTGGACACCGTAGCCATATACAATGAATCGAAAAAATCGCTGCTGTCCAAATATACACAAGAACAGCTGGACAATCCGACAGAAGAAATATCAGCCGAAATCCGAATAAAGTATATTACTAATAAATTGATGTATGATCTTGCAACTTATAATAAATTCGTTTGGTTTATGATTTCAGAACATGCCAGGAAATATTACATTTGCATGTATTACGACAACGAATATAATAAAGCCAACGGAGAGGATCTCTAACGCTCTATCAACAACAGATGACGTGCCGCCATATTTTTAACGCACCAACTGACAATCCGCTCCGCCATTCGACAAGATTAACGGAAGTCGATGAACTCGTACCCCTCGAAGCGGCTCCGCTCGAAGCGGGCAAGCGGTTCCGCCAGCGGCGCGACACGCCGCACCACAACCCGGATGCGTTCGCCGTCATAGTCGTAATCGAGCTGCTCGGGACGCATCGTGGCGGTCGAGACCGTCACGGTGACCGTTCCGGCCGAGGCGCCGCTGCCCTCCACCGGAGTCAGCCGGACCACGGCCTTGCCTCCCGTTTCGGAGAAGAGTTCGGCGCGGTAATCATCGCCCAGAAAATCGAACGCCCGCACGGGGTTGTTCAGGATGTTGCGGCTCGTGGAGTCGACTCCGGCAATCGTCACCTCACGCCGGTCGTTGTCGACCTCGTAGCGAACCTTTTCGTCGCCGTAGACCTCGGCATCGCCCAGCGAGAGGGCATACCCTGCCCCCTGCACGGCATAACAGCCTTCGGCACGGTAGTCGCCCGCCTCGATCACAAAGTCGACCTCATACCCCTTCATGGCACGGAATCCGGCCGCCAACCCTTCGAGAATCTCGGCGGCGCGTCCGGCCGCCGACACCGTCCCGACACCGGCAGCCATGGCCAGCAACAACAACCAGCGTTTCATATTTTACACGTTTGATTTATCCTTTAAACGATTTCCGCCCGGGTTTGATTGCCTGACTCCCCGCTTTTTCGGACATATCCTTTTGACACCCCGCCTCCCGGCATACCCGATACTCCCGGCACTCACAGTTCCAACGCCGCACACAACTCCACACCAGACACGGTTCCACCGCCAGAGACTCCCGGCCCATTGGACACGGTTCCACCGCCGCACACAACTCCACACCAGACACCGTTCCACCGCCAGAGACTCCCGGCCCCGGCTGCCGACCCTTACGAGACGCCCAGATCCTGCAGTTTGGCTTCGAGCGAAGGCAGGTCGTAGAAGAGAATATCGCGGGGTTTGGCACCCTGCTGACGGCCGACGATACCGGCTCGCTCGAGCTGCATCATGATACGGCCCGCGCGATTGAATCCCACCTCGTAGTTGCGCTGAATCATCGATGTGGAGATCTGGCCGCTCGAGACGGCATCACGGGCAATCTCGGCAAAGAGCGAATCGTACTTCACCGGAGCCGACGACTCTTCGCTGCCCATCTGGCCGCCGCCGTCGCTGTCGGGCGTATAGTCGGGCAGCGCATAAGCCTCCGTATAACCCTGCTGTTTCGAGATGTAGTCGACGATGCGCTCGACCTCCTTGGTTTCGACCAGCGCACACTGGATACGGGTCAATTCGCCATCCTTCGAGATGAGCATGTCGCCGCGGCCGATCAGCTGGTCGGCACCCGGACGGTCGATGATCGTCCGCGAGTCGATCATCTGCATCACACGGAAGGCGATACGGGCCGGGAAATTGGCCTTGATCTTACCCGTGATGACGTCGACCGACGGACGCTGCGTGGCGATGATCAGATGAATACCGATGGCACGGGCCTTCTGGGCCAGACGCGTCACGGGAGTTTCGACCTCCTTGGCGGTCATGATCAGGTCGGCGAACTCGTCGATCACCACCACGATATAGGGCATGTAGCGGTGGCCGTGCATCGGGTTCAGCCGCCGGGCCACGAACTTGGCGTTGTATTCGGCGATGTTGCGCACCTCGGCCTTCTTGCAGAGTTCCAGACGCATGTCCATCTCCGAGCAGAGGGCGTTCAACGTGTAGACGGCCTTCTTGGGGTCGGTGACGATGGCCTCGTCCTCGGACTGCATCTTGGCCAGGAAGTGGCGTTCGATCTTGGCGTAGAGCGAGAATTCGACCATCTTGGGGTCGATCATCACGAACTTCAGCTGCGCGGGGTGCTTGCGGTAGAGCAGCGAGGTGATGATGGCGTTCAGCCCCACGGACTTGCCCTGGCCCGTGGCACCGGCCACCAGCAGGTGGGGCATCTTCGTCAGGTCGAAGACATAGTTTTCGTTCTGGATCGTGCGGCCGATGACCACCGGCAGTTCGGCCTTCGACTCCTGGAAGCGCAGCGAACGGATGGCCGAATACATCGAAACGATCTGCTTGTGGCGGTTCGGGACCTCGATACCGATCGTACCGCGACCCGGGATCGGGGCGATGATGCGAATGCCCGATTCGGCCTTCAGACTCTGGGCGATATCGTTCTGCAACCCCTGGATCTTCGAGATCTTGACCCCCTGGGCCTGGACGATCTCATAGAGCGTGACCGTAGGGCCGACCGTCGCCTTGATACGCTGGATCGGGATGCCGAAATACTTGAGCGTCTCCTCGATGCGGGTCTTGTTTTCGTAGATCTCCTCGTCGGAGACCCCTTCATCCGAAATGTAGTCCTCCAGCAGCGTCACGGGCGGCTTGTGGTAGTTCATGAGATCCTTCAGCGGGTCGTAGCTCTCCGTGGGGATCGACTTTTCGTCGACGAGTTTGGCCTCGCGGGACTCCACCGTCACCACAACCCCCTCCTTGGCGCCTTCAGCCGCCGAGACTCCGGCCGCGGCCGTCACTCCACCGGCCACCCGCGCATCGGATGCCGGCAGACCGGTCTCCGTCCCGGTCCGAACCGCCTCCTCCGGCGCCACGTCCGTCGCTGCGGCGGGCATGCGCTCCGACTGGGGAGTCTGTACCGCTTCGCCCGACGTTCCGGGATGCTGCTCCGGGGCCGACCCGGCAGCCGGCTCGATCGTCCGCTCGACGAACGGTTCGTCGGATGCCTCCTTCGTTTCGGGGCTCTCCTCCCCGACCGTAATCTCGATAAACGGATCGTCACCCGCACCGCCTGCACCGACCGAGGCCGTACGCCGCGGCTGCGGACGCTCCAACTCGATCAATCCGCCGCGACCCATCACCACACGTCCCTCGGGACGGGAGAGATCCACCTCCGTGAACTCGTCATCCTCGTCCGTCATGACGGCAGGCTCGATCGGGCGTCCGTCGGGAGTCAGCTCCACAAAGGGGCTCTCCTCCTCACCGGATTGCCGCTGCACCCCGCTTCGCGGAGCCGGCACGGGCTGTTCCGTCGCTCCAGGCCGGGGCTGCACATACGACGTCCGCGCCGATTCCGACTGCGCCCCGAAGGCTCCGGAATCCCGCACGTCGCGCGTACCTTCGGCCCGTGCATCGTTCTGCAACGCCGAGGCCCCTCCCATACGCTCCGCCACGGCTTCGCGTCCGGTCACAACGCCCCGTCCAGTTTCGCGGTCCACGGTCCGGTCGTTCTCCATCGCGGCTGCACGCCCGGTCTGAGCCTCGCGTCCGGACTCGGTTCTCCGGGTCTCCCCGCGACGCGTCTCCGGGCCTCGTCCCGCGGCTGTCGCAGCAGGAACCGCCGATTCCGACGCCTCACCAGGCACATCCCCGGACTCTTCGTCGAACGCCGTATCGGCCTCCGCCGCATGGGCATGTACGACCTTGCTGCGGACCGTATCGACGATCTTTTCACTCTGGTCGACGAGGACGTTCCCGGCCCGGTTGACCTTGTTGATGAAATTGCGGTTGATGAAGACCCCGGTGAGAATCCAGCCGCCGATCAGGACAATCAGCGTTCCGAGCGAGCCGATGGCGCCGGGCAGCACTCCGATGGCAGCCGTCTGGCCGACCGCATGACGGCTGGCCAGCAGATTGCCGAATGCGCCGCCCCACCCGGTGCTCGAGCAGAGGCTCCAGCGGGCATCGAAGAGATAGCCCAGCGAGAGCGATCCGAGAATCATGATGAAGCAGAGCGAGAGGATCGACTGGTTGATCCGCAGGGGTTTCTGACGGATGATCCGCACCCCCAGGAGAATCAGCATCACGGGAATCAGGATACCGAAGACGCCGAACGAATTGTCCACCAGCAAACGTCCGAGCCGGGCGCCGAGAGGGCCGCAGGGATTTTCGACCTCCGCACCGACCCATTCGCGCTCCTCGGTCGACTTCTGGAGCACGCTCTGATCGTCGGCCCAGCTGAAAAAGGAGAAAAAGACCGCCGCCGCGACAAAGATGCCCACGCACAGCAACAACAGACCCGCAATCCAGCGGGCGCTGTCGCGATTCGAGCGCTGAACGTTCTGCCGAGCGTTGGAAGAGGTATTTCGGGATGCCATTGCTGTTGAATTCTTACACCTGAAAGTTCGAGCGAAGTTACGAATTTTTTCCGAGATTCCGGGCCTCGCACGGGTGAAAAGGGACAAAAAGGGACAAAAAGGGACAAAAAAGAGCGGAAGCCGATCTTCGGGCCGCAGGCTGAAACGGCCAAACGCAGCCCGGCGGCTTCAGACGCCCCGTTCCAATACGCCCGAACTACAAGGATTCCAGCGCCTTGCGTTCGAGACGCCGGCGATAGGCCTCGTCGGCGAACGTACGGAACTCAAACGTCGGACGGTGCATCTGCGAAGCCCTCAGGCCGTTGTCGTCAAGCAGCTGCTCAACCCGCCGCGCCACGGCCGGCGATGGATCGACGATCGTCACCCCGTGCCCGGCGACCACCCGCTTCAACACGGGCAGCAGGAAGGGATAGTGCGTACATCCGAGCACAATCTGGTCGGCGCCCCGCTCCAGCATCGGCTCCACGGCGGCCCGTACGCAGGTCTCGGCCTCGGGCGTCGATTCCCGGTCCGACTCGACCAGTTCGACAAAGCCGCGCCCCGGAACCGTCAGCACCTCAATGCCTTCGCCATACCGGGCCGCCGTATGGCGGAACAGCTCGCCGTCGAGACTCCGCTCCGTGGCCAGCACACCCACCACCCGGCTGCGCGTGGCCAAACAGGCGGGTTTCACCGCAGGCTCCATGCCGACAATCGGCACTCCGGCATACTTCGCCCGCAGAGAGTCGATCGCCGCGGCCGTCGCCGTATTGCAGGCCACCACCACCAGTTTGCACCCTTCATCGTGCACGAGCCGTCCGACCGCCTCGTCAGCCAGCACGCGGATCTCCTCTCCGGGACGCGAACCGTAGGGACAATTCTTGCCGTCGCCCAGATAGACCAGCGATTCGGCAGGCAGCAACCGCCGGATCTCGCGCCAGACAGTCAGCCCGCCCAGCCCCGAATCATAAACCCCTATGGGAGAATCGTTCACTTTGTTTCGTTGTTTGCTCTTGCCCGGATGCCACGTCGGGTTCCGCGCCTCCGGCCCCGTGCTTCCCGTTAGTCTCCAGCCCCATGCTTCCTATCACGCCTCCGGCCCCGTGCTTCCCGTTACGCCTCCGGCCCCGTGCTTCCCGTTACGCCTCCGGCCCGGAGCACCCGTCATTTTTCCGGTTCCGCCCCGTCGCCGAGGATGCGGGCCACAATCTCATCGTCCGACAAGCAGTCGCACTCGATCACCAGCGTCGCCCGTCCGTAGAAGGGGTCGCGTTCGGCCATGTCCCGCGTCATGAAGGCTACGAGCTCCTCATCATTGAGCCCCTGCAGCCGCGGACGTTTGCGCCGTCCGTAGGGGCTCAGCCGCCCGGCGATATTCTCTGCCGAACGCCGCAGATAGATCGTCCGCCCGGCAGCATTCATGCGCTCCATGTTGTCGCGCCACACCGGAAGACCGCCGCCCGTGGAGACAACGGCCGATTCATTCCCGGCAATGGCCTCTTCGAGCACCGCACGCTCCACCTCGCGGAAATGCGCCTCGCCCTCGTAACGGAAGAGATCCGAAACCGAAGCCCCTTCACGGGCCTCGATCAGCGTATCCGTATCGAGAAACGGGACCCCCAGGCGCCGGGCCAGCCGACGCCCCAGGGTGCTCTTGCCGCAACCCATGTACCCAACCAGAAACAGCAGCCCCATCGTTCGTTTTTTTGTCAGAAAAGATTCAACTGTTCGGGGTCGATCATCTGGTCGGCATCGCCCTTGGGCCGTTCGATCTCAAACTCCACCCCGCCGGCATTCGAGCCCGAAGGCGGAAGCCCCGCATCCGACAGCGTCGGCACCGGTTTTTCCCCACCGGAGGCTCCGTCGGAGGATTTTCCGGACTTTGGATCAGCCGTTTGAACGTCGTTATCTGAAGTATCCGTCAAGTGATCGCCGTCAATCGTCTCATCGTCCGAATGTTCCGGCTCGGGAACCAGCTCCGGTTCGATCATCCGCAGTGTATCCACCTCGTAAGTGGTCAACCGCTTGCCCTTGGCGCGATGGCTCTTCACGCCGACAAATTCGTCGACGTCGATCAGATCGGCCGGCCGCGAGGCGTGCGCCCCCTTGTAGGTGATCTCCAGCTTGGCCCCCGCCCGCTCGGTCACACAGACAAAGCGGTCCTCCGGATCGAGGAACTCCTGCATCTTGTCCGACAACTCGGCCGTGAAACGTTTCAGATAGTAGTATTGCTGCTCCTGATCGTAGTAGCAGAGGCTGTAGACCCGGTGGGCCGAATAGCGGCCCACATAGGTTGTATCGTCGGGGAAGTGCTGTCCGAGGTCGTAGCCCGTAATGTAATACTGGTTCTTGGCCGTCCAGACGATCAGTTTGTCGTCGCCCTTGAACTCGCCCAGCAGGCGGCCCCGGCCGTCGGCATTCAACCTCCGCACATCCTCGTCGTACCAGATATCCTGACCGCCCAGCGTCGAGGTGCCCCGCTCCTTGAGGACGATCTTGTGGATGCCGTAACGCGAGAAGAGGTTGCCCTGGCTCTGGCGGCCCTTGATCGCAAGCGTCGAGAAATCCAGGTCGACAATCACCTTCTTCAGACGCGGACGCGGCTTGAAGTAAACCTTCAGCACCTCGGCCTCACCGTTCGGATTGACAGACATATAGAGAATCTCACTCTTCGGCGTTCCCTTCGTGATGTTGTACTCCTTGTCGCGCGTGATGCCCTTGATGGCGCAGCGCTTCATCATGATCGGTCCGTTCTTGCCGTCGCGGTAAAGGACGTTGTAGATCGTCCGCTCGTCGTTGCGCTTGAAGATGCCGATGTAGTAGATCCCCTTGTCGAAGAAGGCCTTCTCGCTCACCTTCGTGATGATGTAGCGTCCGTCCTTCGTGAAGA
>NZ_CALUHA010000054.1:0-9095 GCF_944320325.1 Alistipes megaguti | reverse complement strand
CCGCTGGCACTCGGCAGGAAGAACTATCTCTTCTGCGGCAACGACGCCTCTGCATATCGGGCAGCCATCGTATACTCACTCATAGGCACCTGCAGGGCCGCAGGGGTTGACCCGAGAACATGGATGGAGGATGTCCTCAGCAAACTGCCTTACTGGCAGCGCGACGGCAAGGACCTCGCAGGACTCCTGCCCAGAACTGGGCAAAGGAAAACCAAATCACTCCCAAGTAGTACAAACTAGGTCCGACTTGAGCCAACTTTATACAAGTTGGACCTAGTCGGACCTAATAGTAATATTCTCTGTCAAATCAATACGGTATTCACCGGTTGCTTACGAACAACACGCCGCGGCGTGTTGTTCTGAAACCAAGAATCGTTATATTTGCATATCTGAGGAATCTGAAGGCTCCTATCCAGACACACTTTTTGAAATACTACCCCAAGGCGACATTATACACGCATTGTATCTGGAAAATATATAGAAGTAATTTAGAGATGTATAACAAACGCTTGTGGGTTATCGATTTTAATAGCACACAAACGTTTATACCTCGCCAAGCAGCCTAGTCAAACATCTTTCACAGCACGTGTGGGGAAAATGTGGGGAAAATCCGAAAAGCAAAAATCGCTTAATTCGTCTGTATCAACAAATTAAGCGATTTTACTGGTACCCGGAGCCGGGGTCGAACCGGCACGACATTGCTGTCATTGGTGTTTGAGACCAACGCGTCTACCGATTCCGCCATCCGGGCTGATTACCGCTTCTTGCGGCGAATCGGGTGGACAAAGATAGAAAAAATTCCTCGCTTCCAAGAATTTTCCGCCAATTATTTTCCTGCAGGCCCGTTTTCACAGCCGCTGCCGATGGAACGCCGCCGAAAGGCCGACATCGGGGATCACTTCCCGTTCTCGAAATAGTCCCGCACACGCCGGGCCCGCGCCGGACCGATCAGTGCCGACAACTCCTCGGGATTCGCCGCGCGGACCTTCTCCACCGTGCGGAAGTGACGCAGCAGCGTCTCGATGGTCTTCGCCCCCACCCCTTCGATCTGCTCCAGTTCGCTGTGGATAAAGGCTTTGCTCCGCTTCTGGCGGTGGAACGTGATGGCGAAGCGGTGCACCTCGTCCTGGATACTCGTCAGAAAGTGAAACAACGGCGAGGTGGGACGCAGCCCGACCAGCAGCGGCGGATAACCGCAATAGAGTTCCGCCGTACGGTGCCGGTCATCCTTGGCCAGACCGGCGATCGGGATGTCGAGCTGCAGGGCCTCCAGCACCTCGTGAATCACCCCCATCTGCCCCTTGCCGCCATCGGCGATGATCAGATCGGGCATCTCGCCCCCTTCGACCTGCAGCCGGCTGTATCGCCGATAGACCACCTCGCGCATCGAGGCGTAGTCGTCCGGGCCCTCCACCGTCTTGATGTTGAAGTGGCGGTACTCCTTGCGCGAGGGCTTTCCGTCGCGGAAGACCACACACGACGCCACGGGATGCGAACCCTGAAGATTCGAGTTGTCGAAGCACTCGATGTGACGCGGCGGACGATCGAGCCGCAGCTCCTTCTGCAGGGCATTCATCAGCCGTTCGGTATGCCGTTCCGGATTGCGGATCTCAAGGTTCTTGAGCTGCTCGGCGCGGTAGATGCGGGCGCTCTTGCGCGAAAATTCCAGCAGGTCGAGCTTTTCGCCGCGTTTCGGCACGGTGAAGGTCACCCCGTCGAACAGCAGCGTCGTCGAGGGCAGAAACGGCACGATCACCTCCCGGGCCAACTCCCCGCCGGCCACATTCTCAACCATGTACTGAATGCCGAGCGTCAGCATGTCGCGTTCGTCGCCCTCGACGCCCGTCGAGAGCTTGACGGTCTGCACGCCCACCACCGAACCGTGGCGGATCCGCACGAAGTTGCACCACGCCACATCGTCGTCCGGCAACAGCGAGAAGACATCCACGTCGACAATCCGCGCACTGACGATCACCGACTTGCCGGCGTAGTGATCCAGCGCGTCGAGACGCTGCTTGTAGCGCTGCGCCTGTTCGAACTTCAGCTCGCCGGCCGCCCGCGTCATCTCCCCCTCGAGGTACTTGCGCACGGGGCGCAGGTCGCCCTTCAGCACCGAGACCACCATCTCCACCAGACGGTCGTACTCCTCCTCGCTCTGAGCCCCGATGCAGGGTCCCTTGCAGTTGCCGATGTGGTACTGCAGGCAGACCGAATAGCGGCCGCGGGCAATCTGTTCGGGCGAGAGGTTCAGCTTGCAGGTCCGCAGCGGGACCACCTCGCGAATGAACTCCAGCACGCTGTGCTGCATCATCACCGAACCGTAGGGGCCGAAATACTGCGAACCGTCGCGCACGAGCTGCCGCGTGGACTGCACCCGCGGGAAGGGCTCGCGTCGCACGACAATCCACGGATAGGTCTTGTCGTCCTTCAACAGAATGTTGTAGCGCGGCTGGAGGGTCTTGATGAGCGAATTCTCCAGCAGCAGGGCGTCGGTTTCGCTGCCGACGACGATGTGGCGGATCTCGACGATCTGACGCACCAGCACCCGCACCTTGGCGCTGTGCTCCTTCGAATTGACGAAATACGACGAGACCCGCTTGCGCAGGCTCTTGGCCTTGCCCACATAGATGATCGTCCCCGTGCGGTCCACAAACTGATAGACCCCCGGCGACAGCGGGAGCAGGGCTACCTGCTCCTTCAGCGAGTTTTTGACCGTTTCGCTCATACCGACTGCAAATGTAACAAATATCCCACGAAAATGAAACCAAACAAAAACGGCCGACATATTGTTCATTTTAGCCGATTTATTTATCTTTGCGACTCGATCATCCATCAACTCGATAAATATGAGGAAACTCTTACTCTTGTGCGGGGTCTTTGCTACAGCTTGCGTCGACAACGACTACGACCTCGCAAACATCAACACCGACAACATCGCCATCGGTGACGAAACCTCGCGTTTCGAAGCTCCGCTGGCCAAAGTGTACGTCTCCCTGGCAGACATCAACAGCAACGACCAGGTGCGTATCGACCAGATCTTCAACGAAGCCGACACGTGGCTTCCGACCCAACTGCCCGATACGGATGAAAACGGAGCCTATGCGGACGTCCAGCGTCTGCTCAACGACCTGACCTACGTCAACGACCGCCTGCTCCCGGATCTGCTCGACGAAATGGGCACCAACCCCGAGAAACTCGACGCCGTAGCCACGCTGCTGCAGCAGAACTACTATGACGATTTTGCCGGAGTCCTTCCGGGCGTCTCCCAGACGGAGTTCAAGGAGGCCTTCGTCGAGGCCTTCACCTCGAATGCCGTCCTGCGCGACGCACTGAGCCAGGAGGTCAAAAGCCTGGCCGGTGACTATCTGACAAACCTCGATGTCAACATGGACGACCTCTCCTACGAAATCGGGCACATCGACCTGAGCGACGAGGTGGTGAACATGCTCTGCGACAACCTCGATCCGGCCGAAACCCCCGATCCGAAGAATACGCTCCACCTGGCCGGCGAGATCGACAACCGTCTGCCCCTGACGCTGGAGATCGCCCCCAGCTTCCTCAACACGCAGGTCTCGTTCTCGACGACGGTGCTGGCCAATTCTCCCGAGAACGTACTGCCCGAGACGCGGCTTCTGGCCAACGACCTGCGGACGATCATCCAGGATGCCCGGGTCGATATTCCCATCGTCATCCGAAAATACTATCCCGGCAAAGGCTTCGACAACGCCTCGGAGCAGCAGACCCAGATGCAGATCAACCTGTATCTGATCAAACGCGGCGCCCTGAAGTTCGACCTCTAAACAGCATCCCGTCATGAAAAAAACATACCTTCTTCTGGCATCGCTGCTCCTCACCACGGCACTTGCCGCCCAGAACCCCACGGCCTATTTCATGGAGGGTTCGACCTTCCGTTCGCAGTTCAACCCGGCCTTCGCCCCCTTACGCGGCTACATCAACCTGCCCGTCATCGGCGGCATGAATGTCAACATGTCCGGCAACATCGCCCTGGACAACATCCTCTACCCCCGCAACGGAAAACTCGTCACGCTGCTCGACAACTCCGTATCGTCGGCCGAGGCTCTCGGAACCCTCCGCAAGAACAACCTCATGGGCCTCGACACGCGGATCAACCTCTTCGGAATCGGCAAGTTCACCCGCAACCACAAGAACTTCTGGTCGTTCGACATGTCGCTGCGCATCAACGAGGACATGAACCTGCCCAAATCGCTCTTCGAATTCCTCAAAGAGGGACGTGAAGGCACCATCTCCAACTTCGGGCTGGCCACCGAAGCCTATCTCGAAGCCGCCGTCAACTATTCGTTTCCGTTGCTGAACGACAAGCTCTACATCGGCGTCCGCGGCAAGTTACTGGCCGGAGCCGCCCGGGCCCAGGTCAACTACGACCAGTTCGACATCTCGCTCCAGCAGGACCGCTGGGCCGTCACCACGCGCGGCACGGTCAACGTCACGGCCGACGGCACCACCGTCACGCCGAATCCCGAAACCGGCACCTTCGAAATGAGCGACCTCAACTTCAAACCCCGCAAACCGGCCGGCTACGGCTTTGCCGTCGACCTGGGCGCCACGTACGACATCCTGCCCGGACTGCAAGCCTCACTGGCGGTCATCGACCTGGGATTCATCAAATGGAACAAGAACAGCACGGTCTCGGGCGTCTCGACCCAGCAGGCCGAGTTCGTCGGCGTCACGGTTCCCGGTGACGGAACGGATCAGGCCCCGGATTTCGATCTTGAAATGCTGAAATTCAACCAGGTGGAGAGCTCTGCAAACTCGAAGATGCTCCGGGCATCGATCAACGCCGGCGTCGAATACGAACTCTGGAACCACTGGGTTGGCTTCGGACTCTTCTACTCGATGCGCTTCTGGGAGTACAAAACGATGCACAACCTCACCGGATCGGTCAACTTCCATCCGGTGCGCTGGTTTACCCTCACGGGCAGTTACTCGGTACTCAACAACCGGGGCGGAGCCGTTGGACTGGGTCTGAACCTCTGCCCGGGGTGGATCAACTTCTTCTTGGCTACCGACCTGCTCATCACCAAGCACACGCCGCAATGGGTTCCCGTGCGCCAGAGCTCGGCCAACCTGACCCTCGGCATCGGCATTCCGCTCGGCAAGCGCAGCCACCGCATCGCCGCCTACGTCCGCGAAGGCGACCGCAAATAGGTTGCGAGCCTCCTCTTATCCGACAGATCCGGCCCTGCGCCTATTCCCCTTCATCGATCCGGGCCAGCACCTCGCGAATCATCTTCCGTCCGGCGGCGACCAGCTCCTTCGCCCGGTAGAATTCAAACATACCGTAACTGTCGGCCGGCATCTGGGCCAGCACGTCGGGCCGGTAAAGCCGGCACATCAGCTGCGTGATGTGCTGCTGCATGATCTGCGACGAGGCAATCAGCACCTTATAATAATTGAACGAAGCATTGGCCCGGTGAATCGGATCGGCCCCGAACGGGGCGCTTACGTCCACGGCCACGAGCAGATCGCCCTCCTCGCGCCGGACCCGGTTCAGCGGAAGCGGGTTGACCGTTCCGCCGTCGACCAGCACCATGCCGTCGCGGTGGACCGGACGAAAGACCGACGGAATGGAGATCGAAGCCCGGATGGCGTCGTAAAGACCGCCGCGGTCGAGCACCACCTCGCGGCCCGTGAGCAGATCGGCCGCCACGGCCGCAAACGGAACCGGCATCTGCTCGATCTGCACGTCGGGGACCAGCTCCTGCATGGCATGAATCACCCGCTCGCCCTTGACCAGTCCCTCGGCACTGAGCGTAAAATCGACCAGTCCGAAGACCCGGTACTTGTCCAACGAACACATCCACTTCTTGAAGGCGTCGAGGTGTCCCGCAGCATACATGCCGCCGACCAAGGCCCCCATCGAGGTCCCGGCCACCGCCGCAATCTCATATCCCTGACTCTCCAGCTCTTCGATGGCGCCGATATGCGCCACACCCCTCGCACCACCTCCGGCAAGCGCCAGGGCCACACGTCTCTTTTTCATGGTTTTCGTATCATTCGCGGCCGGGAAAAACCCGTTCCCGGCGAAATTAATTGCACACACTCCGGCAAAGTGTTCTTACTCCCTTCCGCCTCTCGCCTCAACGATCCGTCACAACCCGGTCCATGCGGATGTCGTGCGGTTCGGCAGGCAGGGCGTCGACCAGCTGGTGGGCAAAGCAGATGCCGATCTTCACGGCCCGGAACCCCGCCAGCGACAGATACTGGTCGTAATAGCCTCGTCCGCGTCCACAACGGAGTCCCCCGGCCGTAAAGGCCACACCGGGGACGAGCAGCAGGTCGATCTCCTCGGGAGGGCACACGATGGCCGACGGCCCCGGTTCGAGAATGCCGAAGGCGCCGGGAAAGAGTGTCTGCGGATCGTACTCGAAAAAACGCATCGTCGTCCCCTCGACCCGCGGCACCACCAGCCGCTTGACGCCGCACCACCGGCTGAGGGCCTCCCGCATGTCGGGCTCGTCACGCATCGAACAGAAGAGCCCCACGGTCTGTGCCCGCGCAAATTCGGGCAGCGACTCCATGCGTTCGACAATCCGTGCCGAGGCCGCGGCCCGCTCGGCAGCGTCCAATCCCCTGTTCAGTGTGCGCATCGCCCTGCGCAATTCATTTTTAGTCATAAAACCCACCTTGTGTCGATAAAATTCCTGCCCGTTTCTATTGTTATTCCGCGAACAATGGCTATCTTTGCGGCAAACAATCCCGCGCCGAGACTCCTCGCCCGGAACTTCGCTCCGAACTCCGGATTCCGATCGTTCTGGCGTCATCTTTGCCGGGAAAACCCGGGCCGAAACCCGGGCCGAACCCATAAACGACACCACTCTCAGAAAAGCGGCCACACAACACGACGGGACACAAATCTTTAACAAAAATAACAAATTTCAAAACATTATGAGCTGTTTTCTATCTAATTCCTCGCTTGGCAAGAAGTTAGTAATGAGCGTGACGGGGTGCTTCCTCGTGCTCTTCATCCTCTTCCACATGTCGATGAACGTCACGGCAATCATCTCGCCGGAGGCTTACAATGCGGTCTGCGAGTTCCTCGGTGCCAACTGGTACGCCCTGGCCGGAACCGTCGTCCTGGCTCTCGGCGTGCTGATCCACTTCATCTACGCCATCATCCTCACCCTGCACAACTACAAGGCCCGCGGCAAGCAGCGCTACGCCGTCACCGTGAAGGAGCCGGGCGTGGACTGGGCTTCGAAGAACATGCTCGTACTGGGTGTCATCGTCCTGGTCGGCCTGCTGCTCCACCTGTTCAACTTCTGGTCGAAGATGCAGCTCGTCGAGATCATGGGGCAGCACACCAACTCGCTGGGTTACAGCCCTACGGACGGCGCCGCGCTGATCCGCTACACCTTCTCGCAGTGGTACTACGTGGTGATCTACCTCGTATGGTTCGTCGCCCTGTGGTTCCACCTCACCCACGGCGTTTGGTCGATGTTCCAGAGCGTGGGCTGGGCCAACGACACGTGGTATCCCCGTCTGAAGTGCATCGCCAACATCGTTGCGACGATCGTCTTCCTGGGCTTCGCCATCGTGGTACTCGTCTACTTCCTCTGCCCCTGCATGTCGGGCGCCTGCTGATCAATCCTGCTATTGTAGAACAATAAACATACAAACGATATGGCTTTAAAATTAGATGCTAAAATCCCTGCCGGACCGCTCGCCGAAAAATGGAGCAACCACAAGGCAGCTATCAAGGTCGTAAGCCCCGCCAACAAGCGCAAACTCGACATCATCGTCGTCGGAACCGGTCTGGGCGGTGCCTCCGCAGCCGCTTCGCTCGGCGAACTCGGCTACAACGTCAAGGTGTTCTGCATTCAGGATTCGCCCCGCCGCGCCCACTCGATTGCCGCTCAGGGCGGTATCAACGCGGCCAAGAACTACCAGAACGACAACGACTCGGTATACCGTCTCTTCTACGATACGATCAAGGGCGGCGACTACCGCGCCCGTGAGGCCAACGTCTACCGTCTGGCCGAGGTCTCGAACCTGATCATCGACCAGTGTGTCGCCCAGGGTGTCCCCTTCGCCCGCGAATACGGCGGTCTGCTGGCCAACCGTTCGTTCGGCGGCGCCCAGGTTTCGCGTACCTTCTACGCCCGCGGCCAGACCGGTCAGCAGCTCCTGCTGGGTGCCTACGCCGCCCTGAACAAGGAGATCGCCGCCGGCTCGGTGAAGAGCTACCCTCGTCACGAGATGCTCGACATCGTCATCGAGGACGGTGAGGCCCGCGGTATCATCGCCCGCAACCTCGTAACGGGTGAGATCGAGCGCCACGGAGCACACGCCGTCGTACTCGCTACGGGCGGCTACGGAAACGTCTTCTTCCTCTCGACCAACGCCATGGCCTCGAACGGTTCGGCCGCCTTCCAGTGCTACCGCAAGGGCGCCGGCTTCGCAAACCCCTGCTTCACGCAGATCCACCCGACGTGTATCCCCGTTCACGGCGACCAGCAGTCGAAACTGACGCTGATGTCCGAGTCGCTGCGCAACGACGGCCGTATCTGGGTTCCGAAGAAACTCGAGGATGTCAAGGCCCTGCGCGCCGGCAAGAAGAAGCCGTCGGATATCGCCGAAGAGGATCGCGACTACTATCTGGAGCGCCGCTACCCGGCCTTCGGTAACCTCGTGCCGCGTGACGTGGCCTCGCGTGCCGCCAAGGAGCGCTGCGATGCCGGTTACGGTGTGAACGAGACCGGTCTGGCCGTCTTCCTTGACTTCAAGACCGCCATCGAGCGTCTGGGCAAGGACCGCATCAAGCAGCGTTACGGCAACCTCTTCGACATGTACGAGGAGATCACCGACGTGAATCCCTACGAGCAGCCGATGCAGATCTTCCCCGCCGTACACTATACGATGGGCGGTATCTGGGTCGATTACAACCTGATGACCACGATCCCGGGTCTGTACGCCATCGGCGAGGCCAACTTCTCGGATCACGGCGCCAACCGTCTGGGTGCATCGGCCCTGATGCAGGGTCTGGCCGACGGTTACTTCGTGCTGCCCTACACCATCGGCGACTACCTCTCGCACAAGATCCAGGCCCCGAAGGT
>NZ_CALUHA010000053.1:0-9484 GCF_944320325.1 Alistipes megaguti | reverse complement strand
GCTGCAGAGGGCGCCCGAACCCGGGGCCTATAGGCTGGCGGCCCCCAAGACCAAAGGCCGCAACTAATGGTTCATGGACAGGGGTAGAAAAAAAAAAAAAAACGAAGAGGCCCGGACGATGGAGATATCGGTTTCGATTTTCTGGAACCAGGCCGGGAGTACGTGGCAACGCTCTACGCCGATGCGCCGGATGCCGACTATGCCGAGAACCCGGAGGCTTACCGCATCCGCAGCGGACGGGTCACAGCCCGCAACCGGTTGTCGGTATGGACGGCCCGCGGCGGAGGATTTGCCATCTCGCTGCGGGAGGCCGCTCCGGACGACCGCAGACTGCCGAAGCTGAAATAAATCGGGTTCCGGATTTACAGGAAGAGTACGGCCAGCATGGCCACCACGAAACCGCCGCAGAATCCGGCCAGCACCTGCGCGCCGTTGTGACAGCCGAGGTAGAGACGTGCCGAGGCCAGCGCTCCGGCGGCAAGGATGGCGACCATGAGCGGGATGAGCATGTTGCCCACTCCGACGATGTTCATCACCACGAGCAGAGCCACCACGGCCCCCATGCCGGTCAGGTGCAGACTGATCTTCCACCACAACGACACCACGAGGCACATCGCCTCACAACAGGCGGCCGCCACCATGAACTTGCGCAGAAAGATGGCCGAGGGGATCTTCGCAAAGGTGATGGCACAAAGGATGTAGCAGACGATTCCGACCGCCAGGGGCAGCCACCGTTCGCGACGGTTGTCCACCTTGAAACTGGAGATCCGCCCCAGCGAATGCAGCACGCCGAGCACCAGGAACGGAATGACGATCGCATAGAGCGCCACCACCCACATGAGGTAGAACTTCACCTGCGTGGAGTAGTGGGCGAAGGTGGTCATCGTGAGCAGCACCGCCATCAGGTAGACCGGCAGCAGAAAGGGGTGCAGCACCCACGAGAGCGTATTGGCTATTTTCCGATAATTCATTGCATTCATGCTTTTTAAGGCCGCCCCGACGCGACCGGGCATCACTCAGCCCCGTTCTTTAATTTCCCCCCCCCTCCGCCGGGGTCAGATCTGCTTGCGCAGCCGCGCCACCGGGATGCCCAGCATCTCGCGGTACTTGGCCACCGTACGCCGCGCAATGCGGTATCCCTTCGAATTGAGGATGTCCATCAGCGTCTCGTCGGTCAGCGGGTGGCGCTTGTCCTCGCCGTCGATACACTGCTGGAGGATGTGTTTGATCTCATAGCTCGAGACCTCCTCACCCGATTCGGTCTGCATCGCCTCCGAGAAGAGCGACTTGAGCAGGATGATCCCGAACTGCGTCTGCACATACTTGCTGTTGACCACGCGCGAGATGGTCGAGACATCGAGCCCCGTGCGGTCGGCAATATCCTTGAGAATCATCGGGCGGAGTTTCGAACGGTCGCCGTCCTTGAAGTACTCCTGCTGGTAGTCGAGAATGGTCTGCATCGTGCGCATCAGCGTGTCGTGGCGCTGCTTGATCGCCGAGATGAACCACTTGGCCGAGTCGATCTTGTTCTTGACGAACTGCAGCGCCTCCCGATCCTGCTCCTTGACCTTGCCGTCGGGACCCACCATGTCGCGGATCATGTCGACGTAGCGGCGGTTGATCCGCACCTCGGGGACGTTGTACGAATTCATCGAGAGGTTGAAATGACCGTCCTGATAGTCGAGGATGAAATCCGGAATGATGTAGGGTGTCGTATCCGTTCCCCCCTCGGCATAGAGGTTGCCGGGTTTGGGCGAAAGGTGCTTGATCTCGGCAATGGCCTCGCGGAACTCATCCTCCGAGACCTGCAGCCGCGCCATCAGCTTCTCATAGTGCTTCTTGACAAACTCGTCGAAGTAGTCGGCCAGAATCCGGCGGGCCAACCGGCGCGGACGCGTATTGAGCGGCAGCTGGTCGATCTGCAGCAGCAGGCACTCGCGCAGGTCGCGGGCCCCGATCCCGGCCGGTTCCAGTTCGTGGATGATCCCCAGGATACGCGCCAGCTCCTCGGCCGAGGTCTCGATACCCACCGTAAAGGCGATGTCGTCGGCCACCGACTCCAGGTCGCGGCGCAGGTAGCCGTCCTCGTCGAGACTTCCGACCAGATAGGTCGCCAGACGCATGTCGCGCTCCGAGAGGTTGCGGAAATTCAACTGCTCGATGAGATACTCCTGCAGCGAGCGTCCTTCGGTCAGGTAGACCGGACGCTGCTTGTCGTCCTTCGAGTAGTTGTTGATGTGGCTCTTGTAGGAGGGGGTATCGTCTTCGCGCAGGTATTCGTCGACGGAGATCTCCTGCGGCTGCAGGTCTTCGTCCTCGGCGGGACGTTCCTCCTCCTCGAGGACGATGTTGTCTTCGATCTCCTGCTTGATGCGCTGTTCGAGCTGCACGGTAGGCAACTCCAGCAGCTTGATCATCTGAATCTGTTGCGGAGAGAGCTTCTGCTGAAGCGAAAGTACCTGTTTCTGATTGATTGCCATATCGAATCCAAATTAAGAATAAGAATCTCCTTCCAATTTGGTTTCTTCATTTCGGGTTTGTTCGGGTTTTCCACATTCAGGGGTGGTCGATCGCCGCTCGAGCAGCGGACTCCGGGGGATAAACTTCCTCGCCCCAAAGTCCCGATGCCCCTGCTACAGGCTCGCTAAGGCCAACTTCTCCCACTGCCGGGTTCCGATGACCGTCCCTGCTCCAGACTCACAAAGGCCAATACCCACACACCCTTCGGGGCGCTCAATACCGGGCCAGCCCGTCTCCCGTGATCGGTGTCCGAAGCCGCGTCACCGCAGCCTCCGGCCCTGACCGGGGAGGGTTTGTTGCCGGCCGGTCGCCGTCCAAGGCGTACCGGCCGCAAGTACGGCAGCCGACCGATCAGAAATCGGCGTGCATCGGTGTACGCGGGAAGGGCTGTACGTCGCGGATGTTGGTCAGACCGGTGACGAACAACAGCAGACGGTCGAAGCCCAGACCGAAGCCCGAGTGGGGAGCCGATCCCCAGCGGCGCGTATCAAGATACCACCACAGTTCGCGCTCGTTCATGCCGAGCTCCTTGACGCGGCGGTTCAGCTTCTCGTAGTCGGCCTCACGCTCCGAGCCGCCGATGATCTCACCGATGCCCGGGAAGAGAACATCCATGGCGCGCACGGTCTTTCCGTCGTCGTTCTGCTTCATGTAGAAGGCCTTGATATCCTTCGGATAGTTGATCAGGATCACCGGGCGCTTGAAGTGCTCCTCGACCAGGTAGCGCTCGTGCTCCGACTGCAGGTCGCAGCCCCAGTCGCACGGGAACTCGAACTTGCGGCCCGAAGCCTTCAGGATCTCGATACCCTCGGTGTAGTCGAGGCGTTTGAAATCGTTGTGCAGCACGAACTTCAGCCGGTCGATCAGCCCCTTGTCCCACATCTTGTTCATGAACTCGAGGTCCTCCTTGCAGTTGTCCAGCGCATACTGGATCAAGTACTTGAGGAAATCCTCGGCCAGCTCCATATCGTCCTCCAGGTCGTAGAACGCCGCTTCGGGTTCGATCATCCAGAACTCCGAGGCGTGGCGCGGCGTGTTGGAGTTTTCGGCGCGGAACGTCGGGCCGAACGTATAGATGCGGCCCAGCGACAGGGCGCCCAGCTCACCTTCGAGCTGTCCCGAAACGGTCAGATTGCACGACTTGCCGAAGAAGTCCTTCGTATAGTCGACCTTTCCCTCCTCGGTCTTGGGCAGATTGTTCAGGTCGAGCGTCGTGACCTGGAACATGGCGCCGGCCCCTTCGCAGTCCGAAGCGGTGATGATCGGCGTATGGAAGTAGTAGAATCCGTTCCTGTTGAAATACTCGTGGATGGCGTAGGCCATGGCGTGGCGGATACGCAGCACGGCGCCGAAGGTATTGGTTCTCGGACGCAGGTAGGCGATGTCACGCAGGAACTCCAGCGAGTGGCCCTTCTTCTGCAGGGGATAGGTATCGGGGTCGGCCGTACCGTAGATCTCGATCCGCTCGGCCTGCACCTCGACGCCCTGACCGGCCCCGGGCGAGGCAACCAGCCGGCCGTCGACACGGATGCAGGCTCCCGTCGTAATGGGCTTGAGCTGCTCCTCGCTGATCTTCGACAGATCGACCACCACCTGTATGTTGTTCACGCACGACCCGTCGTTCATGGCGATAAAGGCCACGTTCTTGTTGCCGCGCTTGGTGCGCACCCAACCTTTGACGACGATGTCGCTGTCCACGACCCCCGACTTGAGGATTTCTGCGATTCTCTGCGTTTTCATAGGATATAGATAGGATATTCAGTTCACACGTTTTTCCGAATTGCCAAAGTTAGCCATTATTTGCGATTTGACAAAAAAAAAGTACCTTTGTCGTGCTTATCTATCTCAGCATACGATGAAACGAACGTTATGGACGGCTGCGCTGGCAGCCTGCACGCTGACGGCTGCTGCCCAGGAGGAATCCGCTGCCCGCCCCCTGGCCGAGGGTGGCCGCATCTTCCGCACCGAGGTGGTCCCCTACAACGCCCGCCACGACGCCGATGCCCGCAACCGCCAGGCCGGAGGCTACTGGATGGAGTTCCGTCCCGAACTGATCACCCGCTCCGAGGGCGAGATCAGCGCCTTCTACGGCGCGAAAATCGACATCCCGTTCGAATGGACCGACGGTCGCGTCTTCCTCCACCTCGAAAATACGGGCGCCGGCTACTCGCTGTGGCTCAACGACCGGCCCGTGGCCGAGGTCAACGATCCGCTGACCCCCGCGGAGTTCGACCTGACGCCCTACGTCCGACAGGGGGTCAACTCGTTCCGCGTGCTGATGCACGCCCGGCACCTGGCGATCGACGGCCAGGGAGTGCAGCGTCCGCTCTTCGAAAACAGCTACCTCTATTACCAGAACCGGCGTTCGATCGCCGACTTCGAGATCGCCCTGGTCCCCGACACGCTGGGGCGCGAATTCGGCATGCTCGATCTGAAGATCATCGCCTGCAACGCCTACAATTACGACGAACCCGTCACCGTGGGGTACGACATCTACTCGCCGGACGGCAAACTGCAGGAGTTCAACATGACCGAGATCACCATCCCGGGCCGTTCGACCGATACGGTGCGCTACACGCCGCTGATCTACCACACCTATGAGCACAAGTGGGAGGCCGGAAGCAAAAATCCGCCCCTCTACAGCGTGATGCTCTTCACGCGCCGCAACGGCGTCTACAAGGAGTACATGCCCCTGAAGATCGGATTCGGCAAGACGGAACTCGTCGACGGACGACTCATGCGGCTGGGCAAGGAGCTGCGGCTGGTCAAGGCCCAATACAACGCCGCCGCCGACCGCAAGACGACCCTTTCGGAGCTCAAGACGCTGAAGGCCAAGGGAAACAATACGATCTGCCCGAGCTATCCGCAGCCCGTGTGGTTCTACGAACTGTGCGACCAGCTGGGGCTCTACGTCATCGACCGTGCGGCGATCGACGCCCCCGAGAAGCGCGATGACCGCCGCGTGGGCGGCACGCCATCGAACGATCCGCGTCTGGTCGACGAGTACATCGAACGCGTCAAGTCGATGTACTACCGCTCGCGCAACTTCACCTGCGTGGTGGCCTACGACCTGGGCTGCCCCTCGGGAAACGGCTACAACATGTACAAGGCCTACGAGTGGCTCAAGTCGGTGGAGAAGTCGCGGCCGGTGATCTACTCCGACGCCGACGGCGAGTGGAACAGCGACCTCTGACGCTTCATGAACATCGAACTGATCCTGATCGGCAAGACCGACTCGAAGGAGGTCGCCGCGCTGGTCGAGCTCTACGCCCGGCGGGTGAACCACTACTGCCGTTTCGCCGTAACGACACTGCCCGACGTGCGCAACACGAAGAGTCTGAGCATCAAGCAGCAGCGCACGGCCGAGGGTGAAGCCATCCTGCGCCAGCTCTCGGACGGGGACTACGTCACGCTGCTCGACGAACGGGGCACCGAATACCGCTCGGTGGAGTTTGCGCTGTGGCTGCAGAAGCGGCTGAACAGCGGCGTCAAACGTCTCGTACTGGTCATCGGGGGCCCCTACGGCTTCTCCGACGAGGTCTACGAGAGGGCCGATGCAAAGCTGTCGCTCTCGCGCATGACCTTTTCGCACCAGATCGTGCGGGCGATCTTCGCCGAACAGATCTACCGCGCCTTCACGATCCTCAACAACGAACCCTATCACCACGAATAACGCCATGCAGCCGACCCCCGCAATAGCCGTCCTGACCTCCAACATCCTCGTGGGTGCGGGGCTGCGTTCGATGCTCGAAAAGATGGTTCCGCAGGCCTCGGTCGAGCTGCTGCGCACCTTCGAGGCCTATCTCGAGGCGGGACCCGACCGCTATGTTCACTGCTTTGTCGCGGCTCCGGTCTTCCGGGCCCACAGTGCCTTCTTCCGCGAACGCTGCCACCGCACGATCGTGCTGACCCACGGAAGCCCGTGTCCGGGGATGCACTCGCTCGACGTCGACACCGACGAGGAGGAGTTCGTCCACGCGCTGGTCCGCATGCAGCAGCACGTGCGGCGCCCCGAGCACACGCTCAGCGACCGCGAAACCGCCGCACAGCCCCTCTCCGAACGCGAAACCGAGGTGCTGACGCTCATCGCCCGCGGGCTGATCAACAAGGAGATCGCCGACCGGCTGGGTATCGGGCTGACGACGGTCATCTCCCACCGCCGCAACATCATGGAGAAACTCGGCATCCGCTCGGTGGCCGGGCTGGCCGTTTATGCGCTGACCTCCGGGCTGGTCGACGCCGACGAGATCTGACAAGAGAGAGAGGGGGGGGCCACGGCCGCCGACAACCGACGACGCAACCGACCGTCACGTCAGGAACCCCACAACCGACCGCTGCAACCGTCCTCACGACTGACCGCCGCAACAAAACCCACGACCGGACCCTTGGCCGGCAGGCAGAGAGCTGACAGCGCACCGGCAGCGCACCACCGCATCCTGAAACAACCCGCTCCTCATAAATTAGGATTGCAGCTTTCGCCGGAAAAGCGTTACTTTGCATCGCAAAACCGCTGAAAAAGTATCCGACTGTCCGATGCCGATCCACAGACACCTCATTCCGCTGCTGATCCTCCCGATCCTTCTCGGGGCGGGGCACCGCGCCGTGGCGGCGGAGGACCCCGATGCGGAGATGGCCGACACGACGATCGTCGTTGACCGCGTGCAGGTGACGGCCATCAAGCAGGGTCCCGTGCTGCGCTCGACGGCCGTAGCGTCGTCAATCCTCGGCAGCCGCGTCGTCGAACGCCGCGGCATCTCCACACTGAAGGAGATCTCCTCGCTGGCCCCCAACTTCTACGTCCCGGACTACGGCTCGCGCATGACCTCGTCGGTCTATGTGCGGGGACTCGGCGCGCGGATCGACCAGCCGGTCATCGGCATGAACGTCGACAACGTGCCGGTACTCAACAAGAACGGATTCGATGCGGAGTTGGCCGACATCGAACGCATCGAGGTGCTGCGCGGCCCGCAGTCGACCCTCTACGGTCGCAACACGATGGGCGGCGTCGTGAACGTCTACACCCTCTCGCCCCTGACGTACGAAGGGGTGCGCGCCCTGGCCGAGTACGGCAGCGGCAACACGCTACGGCTGCGGGCCTCGGCCTACTGGCGGCCGCGGCAGGACGTAGGATTCTCCGTGACGGGCTTCTACACGCGTTCGGACGGCTTCTTCACCAACGACTGGAGCGGTCGCAAATGCGACTGGGAGTGGCAGATCGGCGGACGCTGGCGCGTGCAGTGGGACAACGGCCGCGGACTGCGGCTGGACAACACCTTCTCCGCGGCCCGGCTCGAACAAGGCGGCTACCCCTATGCCTACGCCGGCGAACCGATCGTCGAGGGGGGAGAGACGCTGCTTCGCCCGGGACAGATCGCCTACAACGACCCGAGCGGCTACCTGCGCACGTCGCTGAGCGACGGGCTGACGCTGCGCTACGACGCCCCGCGCTACAGCCTCTCGTCGATCACCAGCTACCAGTACCTCGACGACGCCATGACGCTCGATCAGGACTTCACGCCGCTCTCCTACTTCACGCTGCGGCAGGCCATCCGCGAACACGCCCTGACGGAGGATCTCGTCATCCGTTCGCGCGGCACGGAGCGTTACGGATGGCTCTTCGGCGCCTTCGGATTCTACCGCAACCAACGGATGGACGCCCCGGTGACCTTCAAGCGCACGGGCATCGAGCGGCTGATCCTCGACAATGCCAACACGTCGCCCGAGGTCCTCTACTACACGATCGACGCCGACGAACTGCTGCTCTCGTCGGAGTTCCGCACGCCGACGTGGGGCGCGGCCCTCTATCACGAATCGCGGCTCCAACTGGGGCGGTGGCTACTGACGGCCGGAGTGCGGGCCGACTTCGAACGCACGCGGATGAGCTACCGCAGCCGCGCCGATCTGGACTACCGGCTTAGCATCAACGGCGGGGAGCTCTCCCCGCAGCGGATCGCAATCGACGACCGCGACCGGCTGGCCCACTCCTACCTCGAGGTGCTTCCGAAGGTGACGGCGCTGTACGCCTTCGACCCGATGCGCAACCTCTACCTCTCGATCGCACGCGGCTACAAGGCCGGAGGCTTCAACACGCAGATGTTCTCCGACATTCTGCAGGAAAAGCTCCAGGGGGCGATGGTCTCGGGCATCCCCGAGGTGGATCCGGAGCGGATGTCCTACCGTCCGGAGTACAGCTGGAACTTCGAGCTGGGCGGCCACTTTTCGTGTCTGGACGGCGCCGTGCGGGGCGACTTCGCCCTCTTCTGGATCGAGGTGAGCGACCAGCAGCTGACCGTCTTCCCCGAAGGGCAGGCCACGGGCCGCATGATGGCCAACGCCGGACGTTCGCGCAGCCGCGGTGCCGAGCTCTCGCTGCAGGTCTCGCCCTGCAAGGATTTCGACCTGAACCTCAACTACGGATACACCGACGCCCGCTTCGTGCGCTACCGCAGCGGTGTGGAGGACTACGCCGAGCGGCGCGTCCCCTATGCCCCGGAGCACACCTTCGCGGCCCGCGCCACGTGGAGCCGTCCGACGGGCGTCGAGTGGCTGGGCGACGTGGTCGTCGAGGCCGGCGTCCAGGGGGCGGGCCCCATTGCGTGGAACGAGCAGAATTCGCTCACGGAGCCCTTCTACGCACTGATGAATGCCTCCGTACGGCTCGAACACCGCCGCTGGTCGATCGGCGTGTGGGGCCGCAACCTCACGGGATCAGTCTACAACGTATTCTATTTCAAGTCGATAGGACACGAGTTCGTCCAGCGCGGACGACCCCGGACCTTCGGCGTCACATTCACCCTAAACTTTCAATGACATGCTGAAAAAACTGCTGATGATGAGCCTGGCGGCCTTTGCGCTGGCTGCCTGCAACGACGAAGCCGACGAAGGAATCCAGTACGCGACGAGCAACCCCTCGATCGTCGACGGGGTCTTCACAAGCGACAACATGCACTTCTACGGAACGGCC
>NZ_CALUHA010000052.1:0-9821 GCF_944320325.1 Alistipes megaguti | reverse complement strand
CGGCCCTCTCCCAGACTCACTCGGCCCCGCTCGGTTCCGCTTCCAGACTCACTCGGCCCTCTCCCAGACTCACTCGGTCCTCTCCCGACTTCACTCAGTCCCTCTTCCGGCCCTTCGCTCGCCCCCAGTTAGACACCCCCGCTCGCCCGCTATTCGATTTCGCGGCGGTTGCGCAGAGCGTGGGTGATGGTCAGTTCGTCGACATACTCCAGTTCGTCGCCGAATCCGATTCCCCGCGCTATGGAGGTGATCTTCAGCCCCGCGAACTGCCGCAGGCGGTTCATCAGGTAGAAGAGCGTCGTTTCACCCTCGACCGAGGTCGAGATGGCCAGAATCACCTCCTTGACACCTCCCGCCGCAATCCGGTCGCAAAGCAGGTCGATCTTCAGGTCCGAAGGCGAAATGCCCTGCATCGGCGAGATCAGACCGCCCAGCACGTGGTAAAGTCCGCGGTACTGGCGCGTATTCTCGATCGAGAGGACATCGGCCACCTGTTCGACGACGCAGATCGTCGTATGGTCACGCTCGGCATCGGCACAGATCGGACAGATCTCCTCGTCCGAGAGGTTGTTGCACCGTGCGCAGTAGCGGATCTCGTTGCGGAAGCGGTCGATGCTCTCCGTCATCAGGGCCACCTCCTCGCGGTCCATCCGCAAGAGGTGGATCGCCAGCCGCAGGGCCGTCCGCCTACCCACGCCCGGGAGTTTCGACAACTCCCCGACCACATTCTGCAGGAGCTGCGACATCTAAATCGTTTCGATGTTTTTCGACTCGAGCCACCCCTTCTTGCCGTCGGCGATGGTGATCTCACACCACCCCTCGAGGCGGTTGGTGATCTCGACCCGCGTCCCTTCGTGCAGCACGAAGAGGTCCGTGGCCGACTTGTCGGGCGAACTCTTCACGGCCGTCGAAAGCGACATCACCACGGCCTGCGTATCGTCGAGCATCTCGCGACGCTCGCCCGCGGCACACCACGTCGTCGCGATGCAGAGCAGCACGGCAATCATCGTTCCGTAGAACCCCGCCTTGCGCAGCGACAACCGGCGGGCCAGCAGATAGAGCAGGAAGAGTCCCAGCGCCGCAGCCAGAGCCACCAGCGAGAAGATGCTCCAGGCCGTACAACTCATCGCATGGCGCAGCGTGCGCAGCCATCCCGTGAGGAAGAACTCCGGAATCTCCTCAATGCTGTCCTTCGTCCGGGACTCGGCCACCCGCAGGTTATAGCGGATGTCGTCGTTGCCCGGCGCCAGGCGCAACGCCCGGTTGTAGTAGAGGATCGCCTCGCCCAGGCGTCCCTCCTTGAAGCAGGAGTTGCCCAGGTTGTAGTAGAGTTTCATCGAGCTCAAGCCGCGGGAGAGGATCTCTTCGTAAATCGACGTCGCGGCGTGGTAATCACCGTTGAGATAGGCCGTGTTGGCCCGATCCCACAACGCGTCGGGAGTCGCCTTGCCGACCGGCACCGGCGTTCCGTCCGTCGGATACGCCACGCTGTCCGCCTCCTCCGCCGTATCGGCCGTCATCTCCGGATCGGCCCCCTGAGCAAGCACCTCGCCGGCACCCCAGGCCAAAAGCAGTATCAAAAACAGTCGTTTCATCATTCGATCAACGTTTTATTACCGATTCGATCTGCGAAATCAGATTCACGCCCTCCGAATAGACGTCGCTCATGCGCGTCGACTCGACCGGCGAGTACTGCGCCTCGTCGCAGCGGGTGATGATGTCCGTGAAGCGCTGCGAATCTTCGGCCGAAATGCCGCGCTTGTGCAACTCCTCGCGGACGTTCTCCTTCGTCAGGTTGGCCATCGGGATGTTGAACTTGTCGCTCATGTAGCCCCACAGCGCCCGCAGCATCTCCTCGTAGAAGGCATGGCGGTTCTGCTCCTCCATGTAGCGTTTGGCCGTCCGGAAGCGCTGCACGGCCACCTTGTTGGCCCGTTTGCCGCGGACCAGCGCCACGTTCTGCGATTCGCGGATCTGACGTCGCAGCGCCATGTAGACCAGCGCAAAGAGGATCAGGATGCCAACCAGCACGATCCAATAGGCCGCGCTGAAGAGGAACGGCACGGCAACCGTCCGCAACTGGGCCGCTCCCAGCTTGATGAAGCGGATATCCTCGCCCAGCAGCCGGACGTCCTCCTTCGACATGCCGCGCCCCTGCATCACCACGGCATCGCCGCCGCCCGAGGCATCGGGCGTTACCTCGAGATTCATCGCCTTCGAGCGGAGCGTCACGTACTCCATGCGCTGCGGATCGAAATAGGAGAACTCCAGCGGCTCAACCTCGTAGCTGCCCTCGGCCCGCGCAATGAAGGGGTATTCGAACTGACAGTACCCCGTAATGCCGGTCGTCGAGGCGTTGATCGACTCGGTGGTCTTCACGTTGTAGAGTTCGAACGAGGCCGGAAGCTGCAGCTTCGGAGCCTGCACGAAGGTCAGGTTGCCGCGTCCCGAGATCTTGGCCGTCAGGCTGGCCCCGGAGTTGGCCGCAAAGCGTTCCGCAGGCAGATTGGTCTCCATCGTGAAGGAGCCCACGGCTCCGTTGAAACTGGCCGGCGCTCCGTCGGGCAGCGGTTTGACCGTCACCGTCACACGCTGGCTCTTCACCTTGCGCGGCACGTTGAGCACCTCGCGACCCATGCCGAAGAAGGGATCGGCATTGCGGCTCTGGATCACCACCTGCGCCACGACGGTCATCTCCACGGGATCGATCGTCAGCTGTCCGACCTGCTGCGGATAGAGCAGGTAGTCGATCAGCACGCGCGTCTCGTAGACCTTGCCGTTGTAGGTTTCGCGCCCCACCTGTTCGGCATTCGGGTCGGTCAGATCCTGCGACCAGAAGCCGTTGAACGACGGCGCCGATTCGGGCACCACATTTACATACGGCACCCGCGTATAGAGTTTGAAGGCCACGTGCAGCGGCTCGTTCTTGAAGACCGACGTGCGCGACACGACGGCCCGCAGCAGGATGTCGTCCTTGCCGATCTGGCTCTGGGCATCCTGGCGATCCCCCGAACCGGAGCTTTGCGGTTGCTGCTGTTGCGAACGGCCGCCATCCCCCTCGTCCACCACCTCGATGGGCAGCTGACGCGTGCGATAGGTTCGGCCGTCGACCTTGACCTCCGCCGGACCGATCGTCACCGTACCCGCCGACTGCGGCAGCAGCACATACGTATAGGTATGGCTGACGCTCTTGGTCATCGAGCCGTTGATGATCTGGATCGAGGAGCCCGTGGACTCGGCCGGTCCCGCCAGCACGTCAAAACCCTCGAACGAAGGGGCCACGAACGACCCCTTGTCGGGTTTGGCGTTGAGCGAGAACTCCACACGGAACGCCCCGCCGACGGCAACCGTCAGCGGTGAGTTGGCCTCGAAAGTGACCTCCTCGTCGGCACGCGCCGGAAAGACCGCCAGCACGAGGAGCGCCACCAGAGACAATTTCGCAAAGAATGCTCTCATTACAGTTTACAAAGCGATAGATCGGTTAATCATGCACGCCGCAACCCCGCACGACGTTTGCCGCCTGACGGAGTTCCGGGGCCCGAGGAGGGTTCTCGCCCCCTCTGCCGAAATTACAACGCAACTTCCTGCCCTTTAGTATCTCCCGAGGGCGGATTTTCAGTGTTTGAATTCGGCGAAGAAGTCGTTGCCCTTGTCGTCGACGATGATGAAGGCCGGGAAGTTCTCGACATAGATCTTGCGCACGGCCTCCATGCCCAGTTCGGGGAAGTCGACCACCTCGACCGACTTGATCGAGTTCTTGGCCAGAATGGCGGCCGGACCGCCGATCGAACCGAGGTAGAATCCGCCGTTGGCCTTGCAGGCATCCGTGACGGCCTGCGAGCGGTTACCCTTGGCCACCATCACCAGCGAACCGCCGTGTTTCTGGAACAGATCCACGTAGGGGTCCATACGTCCGGCCGTCGTCGGGCCGAACGATCCCGAAGCCATGCCCTGCGGCGTCTTGGCCGGACCGGCGTAGTAGACCGGGTGTTTCTTGAAGTATTCGGGCATCGGCTTGCCCTCGTCGAGCATCTGCTTGATGCGGGCGTGGGCGATATCGCGGGCCACGATGAGCGTACCGCGCAGGTTCAGACGCGTCTTGATCGGGTATTTGGTCAGGATCTCGCGCACCTTGTCCATACCCTCGTCCAGGTCGATGTCCACCGCGGGCGACATGGCCGGAGCCTCGGCCGGCAGGAAGCGGGCCGGATTCTTCTCCAGCTCCTCGAGGAAGATACCCTCGGGCGTGATCTTGGCCTTGATGTTGCGGTCGGCCGAGCAGCTGACGCCGATGGCCACCGGACACGAGGCGGCGTGGCGCGGAGCGCGGATCACGCGTACGTCATGCACCAGGTACTTGCCGCCGAACTGGGCACCCACACCGCTCTCGCGGCAGATCTTAAGCACCTTCTCCTCCCACTCCAGATCGCGGAAGCAGCGGCCGCCCTCGTTGCCCGAGGTGGGCAGCTCGTCGAGATAGCCGGCCGAAGCCTTCTTCACGGTCGAGAGGCACATTTCGGCCGACGTGCCGCCGATGCAGATGGCCAGGTGGTAGGGCGGGCAGGCCGACGTGCCGAGGTCGAAGATATGCTGCTGGATGAACTTCGTCAGCGACTCCTCGTTGAGCAGCGCCTTGGTCTGCTGGTAGAGGAAGGTTTTGTTGGCCGAGCCGCCGCCCTTGGTGATGAAGAGGAATTCATACTCCATGCCGGGTTTGCCGCCGTAGATGTCGATCTGCGCCGGGAGGTTCGTGCCGGAGTTCTTCTCGTCGATCATCGAGAAGGGCACCACCTGCGAGTAGCGCAGGTTGCGGTCGCGGTAGGTCTCGTAGACGCCGCGGGCGATGCACTCGGCATCGTCGGCTCCGGTCCACACGTCCTCACCCTTGTGGGCGATGCAGATGGCCGTACCCGTATCCTGGCAGGTCGGGAGTTCGCCCTCGGCCGCCACGCACTGGTTCAGCAGCATCGTATAGGCCACGAACTTGTCGTTGTCCGTCGCTTCGGGATCCTCGAGGATGTTGCGCAGCTTCTGCAGGTGCGCCGGACGCAGGTAGAACGAAACGTCGCTGTAGGCGGCCTTCGACAAGAGTTCCAGACCCTTCGGATCAACCTTCAGGATCTTGCGGCCGTCGCACTCCACGACCTTTACGTAATCCTTCGTCAAAAGACGATACTGAGTTTTGTCCGCCTCGATCGGGAACGGCTCCTGATAGATGAATTCTGCCATGATCGTATGTGTTTGTTGTTGTTTGCGCCGTGTATCGGTGTTTTCGCTACGGCAAAAGTACAAAAAACAATCCGGATTGTACAAACTATTTCCGGCCCTCTGTTATTTTTTTCACAAAAAGAGGTTATTATTTAGATTTTTTAGTAAATTTGTGCGGTTTTTGATGAGACTCAAATTCTCTAACAACTAAATATTATGGTATCGTACAAAGATCTGGGCCTCGTGAACACCCGTGAGATGTTTGCCAAGGCCATCAAGGGAGGTTATGCCGTTCCGGCATTCAACTTCAACAACATGGAGCAGCTCCAGGCCATTATCCAAGCCGCTGCCGAGACCAAGTCGCCGGTGATCCTGCAGGTATCGAAGGGCGCCCGCAACTACGCCAACCAGACCCTGCTGCGCTACATGGCCGAAGGCGCCGTGGAGTATGCCAAGGAGCTGGGCTGGGCTCATCCCCAGATCGTGCTGCACCTCGACCACGGAGATTCGTTCGAGCTCTGCAAGAGCTGCGTCGACATGGGCTTCTCGTCGGTGATGATCGACGGCTCGTCGCTGCCCTATGACGAGAACGTCGCCCTGACGAAGAAGGTCGTCGAATACGCTCACCAGTTCGACGTAACGGTCGAGGGCGAGCTGGGCGTGCTGGCCGGCGTCGAGGACGAGGTTTCCGCCGCCGAGAGCCACTACACCAAACCCGAGGAGGTTGTTGACTTCGTTACGAAGACCGGCGTAGACTCGCTGGCCATCTCGATCGGCACCTCGCACGGAGCCTACAAGTTCACCCCCGAGCAGTGCACCGTTGACCCGAAGACGGGCCGTCTGGTTCCGCCCCCCCTGGCATTCGACGTGCTGGAGGCCATCGAGAAGGAGCTTCCGGGCTTCCCCATCGTGCTCCACGGATCGTCGTCGGTTCCCCAGGAGGAGGTCGACACGATCAACAAGTACGGCGGTGCGCTGAAGGCTGCCGTAGGTATTCCCGAGGAGGAGCTGCGCAAGGCCGCCAAGAGCGCCGTCTGCAAGATCAACATCGACTCCGACTCGCGTCTGGCCATGACCGCCGCCATCCGCAAGGTCTTCGCCACGAATCCTGCCGAGTTCGACCCCCGCAAGTACCTGGGTCCGGCTCGCGACAACATGAAGAAGCTCTACATCCACAAGATCAAGGAAGTTCTGGGGTCGGACGGCAAGGCCGAATAATCGGAGCATTCCGAAAAGTAAAAACCGGGGGTTCGCAGGAACCTCCGGTTTTTTGTGGTGCAAAGCCGGGCAAGCAAAAGCCCGCTCCCGGCCGGGAAGCTCATGAAGCCGGCTATTCGCCGCCTGCGGCGTCGTTTGCAGATCTGACCCTCCCCTAAATCCCCTCCTCGGAGGGGACTTGCCGTTGTGCAGAGCCGAGCAAGCAGAAGCCCGCTCCCGGCCGAAAGGCTTATGATCCCGGTTATTCGCCGCCTGCGGCGCCGTTTCCAGATCTGACCCTCCCCTAAATCCTCTTCTCGGAGGGGACTTGCCGTTGTGCAGAGCCGGACAAACAGAGGCTCGCTCTCGGCCGGAAAACTCTCAATCCCGGTTATTCTCCGCCTGCGGCACCGTTTCCAGATCTGACCCTTCCCTAAATCCCCTCCTCGGAGGGGACTTGCCGTTATGCAGAGCCAGGCAAGCAAAAGCCCGCTCCCGGCCGCAATGCACCCGCCAGCCGATTACTCCGGAATATACCTCCCGACAAACTCGCCCACGCGCCGCGTATACTCCTCGCGCTGATCGTGATACGACATGGCGTGCGTCGCCCCCGGCACGATCCACAACTCCTTCTCGCCGGGTTTGGCCTCATACAGCGGATAGACCATCCATGTCGGCACATAGTCGTCCGCATCGCCGTGGATGAACAACATCGGAAGACCGCACCGGGCCACCTGCTTCAGCGCCGACGCCTCGCGGAACGTCCAGCCGAACTTCACGCCGCACAGCCCGCTGGCCACATCCAGCAGCGGAAAGGCCGGCAGGTGGAACTGCTCGCGAAGCTCCTTCGCAAACTCGTCCCAGACGCTCGTGTAGCCGCAATCCTCGACGAAACACCGCACGTAGGGCTGCTGCACCTCGCCCGAGACCATCATCGTCGTGGCGGCTCCCATCGAGATGCCGTGGACCACCATCCGTGTCGCCCCGCCGAAGAGCCCGTTGGCAATCTCCATCCAGCGCAGCACGTCGAGCCGGTCCTTCCACCCCATCTGGATGGCACGACCCGCACTCTCCCCGTGATAGTAGAGATCCGGCAGCAGGATGTTGAACCCCAGGTCGCAGTTGTAGAGGTAGCCGATCATCAGCATCCGCACGGCATTGTCCGTGTAGCCGTGAACGATGACCGCCGTGCGGTCCGTGGGCTGCGGGGCCCGCACGTAAAGGGCATGCAGCCGTTCACCCTCGCGCCCGAGGATCGACGTATCGCGCAGCGCCCCCACCCGGCGGAGGCTGTCGACCCACGGCCGCAGAAAGGGATACTCCTCATACATATATTTATAGGAGGAGGCATTCTTGGCCTCGATTGTCGCCTGCGGCTGCAACGAATAGCGCAACAGATAGAGACTTCCTCCCACGAGAAGTGCCGCCACAATCACCACAGCGATGACAACACCCCGAAAAATCCGTTTTTTCATGCTTGTCCGTACATTTGAATCTTACGAAAAAGCCGTCGGAGCAAATATCCTGCCCGACGGTCTTTCTATGGGTCATACGATCCGCATCCGGGCGCCAGCGCCACAATCGGCCGGACAAGCAAAGGTGTCCGGGTGCCGCATGGGCGGATGACGGGAGCGGAAAATGCCGATCAGTTCTTGCCCAGTTTGGTGCGGATATGGGAGAGCATGTCGTCGGTCATGCGCGAGAGGTCCCATTCGGGTTTCCAGCCCCACTCCTCGCGCGCGCAGGTGTCGTCCAGCGAATTGGGCCAGCTCTCGGCGATCTCCTTCTTCACGGGGTCGATGTCGTAGTTCATCGTGAAGTCGGGCAGCCGCTTCCGGATCTCGGCATAGATGATCTCCGGCGTGAAGCTCATCGATGCGAGGTTGAAGCTGTTGCGGTGGACGAGCTTCGAGGGGTCGGCCTCCATCAGCTCCACGCAAGCGCGCAGGGCATCGGGCATATAGATCATGTCCATATAGACGTCGCCCGGAACGGGACAGGTGAAGTGCCCGCTGCGAATAGCCTCGTAGTAGATCTCCACGGCATAGTCGGTCGTACCGCCACCGGGCAGCGTGACGTTCGAGATGATGCCCGGGAAGCGCACCGAACGCGTATCAACGCCGTACTTGTGATGGTAATAGTTGCTCAGCAGTTCACCCGTAACCTTGCAGACGCCATAGATGGTCGTCGGCTGCATAATGGTGTCCTGCGGAGTCTTGTCCTTGGGCGACGTGGGACCGAAGGCTCCGATCGACGAGGGGGTGAAGAGGGAACAATGGTGCTGGCGGGCCACTTCAAGGGAGTTGTTCAGCGCGCCCATATTGACATTCCAGGCCATCTGGGGATTGCGCTCGCCGACAGCCGAGAGCAGCGCCACGAGGTTGAAGATGGCATCAACGTGGTAACGGGCCACGACCGAGGCCATGGCCGTAGCATCGAGGGCATTCAACACCTCGAAGGGTCCATCCTCGCCCAGATTGCGGCATTCGCGCATATCGGTGGCCACGACATTCGAGCCGCCATAAATCCCGCGCAAAAAGACTGTCAGCTCGGAACCAATCTGGCCTCCGGCACCTACTATCAGAATACGTTTCATCGGGTTTAAGTTATAATTTGGTAGTAAAGATAGAAAATATTTGGGAAAAACGCATATTTTTTTGGTCAATTCATTTTTCTTATGTACTTTTGCACCACTCAACGAAGGAAACTGCTGTTGTAGCTCAGTGGTAGAGCACTTCCTTGGTAAGGAAGAGGTCACGAGTTCAAGCCTCGTCAACAGCTCAAGAAAAGGAAGGGAAATCCCCTTCCTTTTTTGTTGTACAAAACTCTATAAATCAACATATTACACTTAAAATCAACAACATATCGCCCATTAAACTCAGCGCAATCGAGTAAAAAATGATGGTGTTCTCAAAGATATTTTTTACTTTTATTGTATAAAAAATCGAGCAAAAACTGAGTAAAATGGCGACCCTCAACTATCAATTAGACCGTACCAAGAACAAGAACGGCAAGTACACCGTGCGCCTAATTGTCCGCAACGGCAATACACAATCTTCATTAGCTACCTGTGTTGAGGTAATGAAATCCCAATGGCTAGCCAAACAGCAAAGGGTAAAAGGAGGTAAACAAGAAAACGACATACTCGATTCACTTATAGAGAAAGCCCAGGCCGCCATTAAAACTTTGCGCAATAGCAATCGATTGCATGGCATGAAGGCTTGCTACATTATCGATTTTATAAAGAACTTTGACACAGACGTCGTTGGTACCAGTAATGGAGATTTTATAGAGTATTGGCAAAGTATTGCTATGTTGCATCCCAAAAGTGCAACTAAGTAGGGACAGTCGTTAAATTCCGTCATTATGAGTCAATCGGCAGACTGTCCCGGTAATTTTTCCGATCGAACTCATCT
>NZ_CALUHA010000051.1:0-10207 GCF_944320325.1 Alistipes megaguti | reverse complement strand
GAGAGCATCATCTTGCTGCGGCCCATCGAGGGGAGGACGACCAGGGCGAACATCACCACGCCCATACCGCCGATCCACGTGGTCGAGAAGCGCCAGAACTGCAGTCCGCGGGGCAGTGCCTCGACGTCGTTCAGAACGGTCGAGCCGGTGGTCGTCAACCCCGAAACACTCTCGAACCAGGCGTTGACCAACGTGAACTCCCCGCCCCAGATCAGGTAGGGGAACATCGACACCACGCAGGCCACCAGCCAGGCTCCGACGACGATGCAGAAACCCTCCTTGTTGGTGATCTGCGTGCAGGGGCCGACAAAGATTAGCGGGAAGGCCCCCAGCAGGGCCGTCAGCAGCGAGGAGAGCAGCAGGGGATAAAAGGCCGAGTCCACGCCGCTCACATAGGAGATTCCCGCCGAGAGCAGCATGAACATCGCGATGAACAGCATCACGACACCGATATATCGCAGTACCACTTCGACACGCATCGCGGATCAGGCTTTGGGTTGTTTCGACTGGTTGATGAGCGTTTCGATGCGCTCCTTGAGTTCGAGGACCTCGTCCTTCAGGTCGCCCTTGACGTTGAACGGGATGCGGAATGAGAGCCAGTCGCCCAGACTCCTGTTCATGCGTTCGATGGGCGTGACGCAGTAGAGCAACATGAAATAGAAGAGCATCAGCACGATGGCAATCATCACCGCCACGGAGATCAGCACCGGAGTCACGGCCCGGTAGGCATTCTTCTTCATCTGCTCGGCACGCGGCGCCAGCGAGCTCTGTGTCGAGGTCATGTAGTTCTTGATGGCATCGGTCAGCCGGCCGTAGAGGGCCTCGTACTCCTCGTTGTACCACTTGATACCCAGCGAATCGGGGCGGTTTGCGGCGGAAGCCGGGCTATGTACGGCCGCCAGGGAGTCCCTCTGTCGCAAATCGCCGAAGGCCAGGTAGTTGTCCGTGACGATACGCATCTCGGTGGTGGCGAAGGCCAGCGAATCGAGGAACGTCTTGTCGAGGGCTTCGTTCTGGGCCACGAGCAGCGTATTCTCCAGCCGGTCCATGCAGGCGCGGCAGACGCTGTCGCGCGACCGGTCGCCAAAGACCGACAGGCGGATCAGGGCCATGTTCTGTTCGTGGGCGGCATCGAGCATCTCCTTGGCCAGCTCGATGTTGCGGGCATTGGCCTTGAGGATTTCGCCCGTATCACGGCTCAGATGGCCCAGTTCGAGCAACGAGACCATCCCGGAAAAAAACAGCAGGCAGACGATGCTCAGAAAACCAACCGTCACCCGTTTACGCAAACCGGTCATAACTTTAACAGGATCTTAACTTTCCGGCAAAGATACGAAAAGTCGGGCGCAAAAGCCAATCTCGCGGGAGATTTTTGCCCCGGGCCCGCCATCTACGCCTCTGCGGGGTCGAGAATCCGTCCTTCGAGATCGTGCGCGGCATCCATCTCGCCGAGGGCCACGCGGCAGATCGTATTGACGCGCGAACGGTCGTAGGGGGCCTTCACGCGGCGGTAGTTGCCCGTGAAGCCGAACATCATGCCGCCGCGGCGCGTGCTTTCGAAGAGCACCTCGTCCTCGGTACCGACGGCCCGGGCGCAGAATTCGCCGTGGAGCCGGTTGCAGAGCTCCTCGAGTTCGGCCACACGGCGCGTGGCCACCGACGGCTGCACCTTGCCGGGCAGATCGACGGCCGGCGTGCCGGGACGCTCCGAGAAGGGGAAGATGTGCAGAAAGGCGGGCTTCAGATCGGCCAGGAAGTCGTACGTCGTGCGGAAATCGGCCTCCGTCTCGCCGGGAAAGCCGACGATGACGTCGATGCCGATGAAGGCGTCGGGCATCACGCGCCGCACCGAGGCGATGCGGTCGGCAAAGCGTGCCGAGGTGTAGCGGCGGCGCATCAGCCCCAGAATGCGGTCCGAACCGCTCTGCAGCGGAATGTGGAAGTGGTGCATCATCTTGGGATTGTGAGCGCAGAAGTCGATGATCTCATCGGTCAGCAGGTTGGGCTCGATCGAGGAGATGCGGAAACGGTCGATCCCCTCGACCTCGACCAGCGCCCGCAGCAGGTCGATGAAGCGTTCGCCCGTCGTACGGCCGAAATCACCCGTATTGACCCCCGTGAGGACGATCTCGCGCTGACCGCCGGCGGCAATCCGCCGCGCCTCCTCGACCAGATCGGCGATGGGCATGTTGCGGCTCGCGCCGCGGGCGTAGTGGATCGTACAGTAGGAGCAGCAGTAGTCGCAGCCGTCCTGCACCTTGAGGAAGGCCCGCGTGCGGTCGCCGCTCGAGAAGGCCGCAAAGAACGACGTCAGCGAATCGGTATCGCAGCTGTAGACCTGTGCACGGCCCTTGCCCGACAGTTCAACCACCCGTTTATATAAATCTCCCTTATCATTGTTGCTCAACACGATATCAACACCTTCTATATCGGCGATTTCCTGCGGTTTCAACTGGGCGTAGCACCCCGTTACGGCGATGATCGCATCGGGGTTGCGGCGGTGGAGCTTGCGGATCAGATTGCGGCACTTCTTGTCGGCATGCTCGGTCACCGAACAGCTGTTGATCACGCAGATGTCCGCCTCGGCCGTCGGCGCCACACGCACGAAGCCCCCCTGCTCGAACTCCCGCGCCAGGGTCGATGTCTCCGAAAAGTTGAGCTTGCAGCCCAACGTATGAAAATTGACTCTTCGAGGTTGCATGAATTCCTTATTTTACGGCACGAAATTACGAAATCCCTCCGAAAGAAGGAGGCTTTTCCGATAAAAAAGCGTAAATTTGCACGCTATATAAACCAAAAATGGAGTTTTTCAGCGACGTCTTCCAATACGGCTACCTCTCAAACGCACTCGCGGCCTGCATCCTCTCGGGCATAACGTGCGGACTGATCGGTACATACGTCGTCTGCCGCCGCATGGTCTTCCTGGCCGGAGGCATCACCCATGCCTCGTTCGGCGGTCTGGGCATCGCCTTCTGGGCCGGCACGAACCCCATCGTCGGCGCCTGGATCTTCGCCGTACTCTCGGCCCTGGGCATCGAGTGGGCCGGCTCGCGCGGCCGCATCCGCGAAGACTCCGCCATCGGCATCATCTGGTCCATCGGCATGGCCGTCGGCGCCCTGTTCATGAGCCTGCGTCCCGGATACACGTCGGGCGACCTGGCCGCCTACCTCTTCGGCAGCATCATCACCGTCACCGATACCGACGTCCGGGCCCTGGCCCTGCTCACGGCCCTGATCCTGATCGGGGCCCTGCTGTGGCTGCGCCCCGTGATGTACGTCGCCTTCGACCGCGACTTCGCCCGCTCGCGCAACATCCCCACCCGTGTGATCTCCTACGTCATGGCCGCCCTGGTGGCCACGGCCATCGTCCTCTCGATCCGCATCATGGGTATCGTCCTGCTCATCTCGCTGCTCACGATGCCCGTGGTGATCGTCAACACCCTGGCCCGCTCGTACCGGACGATCGCCCTCACGGCCCCGATCGTCGCCGTCGCCGGGAACGTCGCCGGCCTGATTCTCAGCTACCACCTCGAGGTCCCGCCCGGCGCCGCCATAATATTTGTGCTCACCGTGGCACTCGTTTCGGTAAAACTCGTATCTTTGTCGCAGAAAAAACCGCTTCACGCGCATGAAGACCATTCATAAACTCGTCCTGAAAGCCTATCTGGGCCCCATGGTCCTCACGTTCTTCATCGTCATGTTCGTGCTGATGATGAACTTCGTGTGGCGATACATCGACGAGTTGGTCGGAAAGGGCCTCAGCGCCGGAATCATCATCGAACTGATGTCCTACGCCATGGCCAACATGATCCCCATGGGGCTGCCCCTCTCGATGCTGCTGGCCGCCATCATGACCATGGGAAACCTGGGCGAAAACTACGAACTGCTGGCCATGAAGTCGGCCGGCATGTCGCTCGTCCGGATCACCCAGCCGCTGATCATCGTCGTGGGAATCGTCGCCGTGGGCAGCTTCTTCATCTCGAACAACCTGGTGCCGTACTCCAACAAGAAGATGTTCAGCATCATCTACGACATCCGCCAGCAGAAGCAGAGCCTCGAATTCCAGGACGGACTCTTCTTCAACGGCATCGACAACATGTCGATCCGCGTCGGACACCAGGACCCCGAGACCCATCTGCTGACCGACGTGCTGATCTACGACAACCGCGCCTCGAACGGAAACATGAACACCATCGTCGCCGATTCGGGCTACATCCGCCTGTCGGACGACAAGAAGTACCTGCTCGTGACGCTCTTCCACGGCCAGACCTACGAGCAGACCCGCAACAGCCAGTGGTTCACCAAGAGCGTCCTGCGCCACCATACGTTCGACCTGCAGAAGCAGGTCATCCCGATGGACGGCTTCGCCATGGGACGCTCCGACGCCGACATGTTCTCCAACGCCCAGACCAAGAACATCCACGAACTGCAGCACGACATCGATTCGCTCGAAATCCGCGTCAACGACGCCACGACAACCTCCTACGAACCGCTGCTCAAGGAGCAGATCTTCGTGCGCGACAATACGGTGCTGCCCGTAGCCGACAGTCTGAAGATCGACAAGAGCCATTTCCGCGACCTGCTGGCCACGGATTCTCTGCCCGGGCTCCCGACCCGCGAAAAGGAGAAGGTCTGGGACCAGGCCCGCACGCTGGCCAAGAACTCCCGCAACATGTTCGCCTTCGACGAATCGACGGCCAAGGAGGCCCTCAACCAGTTGTACCGCTCGAAAATCGAGTGGCACCGCAAAATCTCGCTCCCGGTGTCGATCCTGATCTTCTTCTTGATCGGCGCACCGCTCGGAGCCATCATCCGACGCGGCGGTCTGGGACTTCCGGTGGTCGTGTCGGTGATCTTCTTCGTGATTTACTACGTCATCAGCCTCACGGGCGAGAAGATGGCCAAGGAGGGTACGTGGGATGCCATCTACGGCATGTGGATCTCCACGTTCATCCTCACACCCATCGCCGTCTACCTCACCTACAAGGCCACGAATGACTCCGCACTGCTCGACACCGACTGGTATGCCGGCAAGGTCAAGGCCATGAAGGATCGCGTGGAGGGTTGGCTGGGACCGAGATTCGGAAAATGGAAAAATCGGATAAAAATCAAAAAACGCAATAAACGCAATGGCTAAAGAGACGATACTGAACAGTGTGGAGGAGGTCATCGAGGACTTCCGCAACGGTAAAATCGTCATCGTTGTCGATGACGAGGACCGCGAAAACGAGGGTGACTTCATCATCGCCGCGGAGAAAATCACCCCCGAAATCGTCAACTTCATGCTCAAGGAGGGTCGCGGCGTCCTCTGCGCCCCGCTCTCCGAGAAGCGCTGCGAGGAGCTGGGCCTCAACATGATGGAGGAGAACAACACCTCGCTGCTGGGAACGCCCTTCACCGTGACGGTCGACCTGCTGGGCCACGACTGCACCACGGGGGTTTCGATCCACGACCGCGCCGCCACGATCCGTGCGCTGGCCGACCCCTCGACCAAACCCACCGACCTGGGACGCCCCGGACACATCAACCCGCTGCGCGCCCGTGAAAAGGGCGTCCTGCGTCGTCCGGGCCACACAGAGGCGGCGGTCGACCTGGCCCGTCTGGCCGGGCTGCAGCCCGCCGGTGCGCTGATCGAGATCATGAACGAGGACGGCACGATGGCCCGCATGCCCCAGTTGCAGGAGAAGGCCCGAAAGTTCGGACTGAAGATCATCTCGATCGCCTCGCTGATCGCCTACCGGTTGAAGCAGGAGTCGATCATCGAAAAGGGGGTTACCGTACCGCTGCCTACCGAATGGGGCGATTTCAAAATCACGCCCTTCCGCCAGAAGTCAAACGGACTGGAGCACGTCGCCCTGACCAAGGGTGAATGGACGGAGGACGAACCCGTGCTGGTGCGCGTCCACTCGTCGTGCGCCACGGGCGACATCTTCGGATCGTACCGTTGCGACTGCGGCGAGCAGTTGCACCGCGCCATGCAGATGATCGAAAAGGAGGGCAAGGGTGCCGTCATCTACCTCAACCAGGAGGGACGCGGCATCGGACTCTGCAACAAGATCCACGCCTACAAACTCCAGGACGAGGGATTCGATACGGTCGACGCCAACCTCAAGCTCGGCTTCAAGGCCGATGAGCGCGACTACGGCGTCGGAGCCAGCATCATCCGCGAACTGGGCATCCGCCACATGCGGCTGATGACCAACAACCCGCTCAAACGCGCCGGGCTGGAGGGCTACGGACTCTGCATCGACGAGATCGTCCCGATCGTCATCGCCCCGAACCCCTACAACGAACACTATCTCGAAACCAAGCAGGAGCGCATGCACCATACGCTGGGGCTGAAAAAGGAGTAGTATATGAGCGGCAAGGAGTTGCGCATCGTCTTCATGGGTACGCCCGAGTTTGCCGTACCCTCGCTGCGGGCACTGGTCGCCGGTGGCTACCACGTCGTGGGGGTCGTCACGACGCCCGACAAACCCGCCGGCCGCGGTCAGCGGCTGCACGAAAGCGACGTAAAGATCGCCGCCCGTGAGTTGGGACTTCCCGTACTGCAGCCCGTCAAGCTGCGCGATCCGGAATTCATCGAGGCCCTGCAGGCCTGGAAGCCCGATCTGGGGATCGTCATCGCCTTCCGCATGCTGCCCGAGGTGGTCTGGGACATGCCCCGGCTGGGAACCTTCAATCTCCACGCCTCGCTGCTGCCGCAATACCGCGGTGCAGCCCCGATCAACTGGGCCATCATCAACGGCGAGCGCGAAACCGGCGTCACGACCTTCCTCTTGAACCACGAGATCGACAAGGGGGCCATCATCGGGCAGATCCGCGTGCCGATCGGCGAAGAGGATACCATCGGCACGATGTACGACCGGCTGATGCAGATCGGAACCGGTCTGGTGCTGGAGACCGTCGAACGCATCGCGGCCGGAGACATCCAACCGATCAAGCAGGAGGGGATCGACGAATCGACGTTGCATCCGGCGCCGAAGATCTTCAAGGAGGATTGCCGCATCGACTGGACGCAGCCCGGCAAGCGCATCGTCGACTTCATCCGCGGCTTGTCGCCCTATCCGGCCGCCTGGACGGCGATGTACCGCGAGGGTTCGGGCGAAGAGGCGCTGACGGCCAAGATCTTCGCGGCGAAGTTCGAGGCGGCAGACCATGCGGGAATCGCCTGCGGCACGGTCGAAAGCGACGGGCGGAGCTTCATCCGCGTGGCGTGTGCCGACGGCTGGATCCGCCTCGGGGAGCTGCAGATCGCCGGCAAGAAGCGGCTCACGGCACACGACCTGCTCCTCGGCTGGCGCGACGTGCAGCAGTATCGGTTCGAAAAACAGTGACCGGAGGCATCCTGCACCGTTATCCGCAAAAAGGGCATCCTTGCAGAAGGATGCCCTTTTTGCGCTTTGCAGGCCAGATGCAGCGATCAGAAGAGCTGCATGACCAACGCAGCGATCGAGATGTTGATGGTCGTCCGCAACTGTTTGAGCGCCTGCTCGATGTGCTTCTCCACGGTGCGTTGCGAAAGGTTGAGTTGGCGGGCAATCTCGGCATTGGTGAGGTTGCCGTAACGGCTCATCTCGAAAATGGCCTTGCGCTGCGGCGGCATCCGGTCGATGACCTGTCGGATGCGAAGCTCCGTTTCCTTGAGCGTATAGCTCTGTTCCACATCCGTCTGGCGATCCTCCAGATCCGGCAGGTCGATATCCCGCCGCCGGGCATTGTAGCGCAGCCGCAGGTAGTTGAAGATCTCATGCCGCACGCTGACCAGCAGGTAGTTGTCCACCGAACGATCCTCGTCGATCTGCGCCCGGCCGATCCACAGACGCATAAAGACATTCTGAACCACATCCTCGGCGGCCGTCGCATCGTGGAGCAACCGCTTGGCAAAGGTCAGATAACGCGTATAGCGGATCTCGAAAAGTTCGTTGAAACTCTCCTTGTCTCCGCGCTTGAGCCGGCGCAGCAACTGCTTATCGTTGGGTAAGGACATCGCGTGGGTTTGTCTGTGCAAGGATAGCAAAAAAAGTCCGAACTATCGGTAACATAAATCAGCCTCCTCCATTTTATCGAGACAGTAGGCGCGGAAATCGTCCCACGCATAATAGGGTCCCGTGACCGCCGGCAGGGGAATCCGCACCTCGTTTTCGTTCCAGAGCAGTTTGACAAGCACCCGCCGCGTCGTGGCGTGACGGTAGAAGAGCAGCTGCAGATTCCCTGCGGCCGGCGTGTAGTCGCCGGCCGACCAACGGGCCGAGACCGTGTCGATATCGGATGTCCGCAGATCGAGCCCCTCCACACCGAGCAGCACCCCCAGCGCCATGAGCGTATTGTCGTGGCCGAAGCGCAGCGACGCCGCATGGTCACCCGTTTCCAGAGCCCGGTCGCAGCACGATATCACGTAGCGCAGCACGGGCGAGGCCATGCAGCGAATCCACGCCCCGAACTGCGCCGACGGACCGCACAGCAGATAGAGCTTGTAATTGGCATAGCGCCACTGGGCATAGAGCTCCTCGGGGGTAAAATAGCGGTAGAGATCCAGATCCGCGCAGGTCGATCCGGCCAATGAATTGGCGATCTTGTAGATCTGGCGCGTGAGGGCCACCTGTCGGGAGGCCGACAGCGTCGCGGCGTCGATTATGATCCGGCCGACCATCGCCCCGGCATGCACCGTGGCGCTGTCGGGCTCCCGCATGAGCGAACGGTACAGCACCGTATGACGCACACTGTCGAAGGCTGCGTATCGGGCCGGATCATCGGGATCCTTCCCGAAGGCGTAGACCAGCGGATAGCTCCGTTCCGAGGCCTCGTGCGTGATCACAAGTCCGGGATACCGCGCCTTAAGCTCCTCGCAAAAGGCCGTCATCGAGAGAATGCACCGCCGGGAGGTGGAACTGAGGCTCTCGATGCGGGTGCCGTCGCGGAAAAGATCCCGGCAGCGATCCGACAGGCGCCGCGCCTGGGCCCGATGCTGTTCGGCGCCGGCGGGAGTCAGTTCGCCGCTGCGCAGACGGGCCTCGGCAGAGATGATCCGCAGCGAGGCCAGCAGTTCCGTACCGCTGCGGGTAAGGCTGCCGCGCCGTTCGGCCGCCTCAAGCGTGGCAAGCGGGGTAGTGTAGTCACTCTCCACGCTGCACAGGCGCGAGCCGTGACGTCCGTAGTGGGCGATGTAGCACAACGCATAACCCGCCGGCGGAGGCGTCTCGGGACCGATCTCCGACTCGGGGTAGAGCGACAGGTCGAACCGCACGCACGACGGATCGGCGGCAATCCGCTCCGGAGTCGGAACTCCGCCCCGGACATCGGCGGCAGCCAGGACCGCCAACAAGGGAATAAGCAGTTTTTTCATGATTCCAGCTCTGATGAACGGGAGGGCAGGGCACGCCTCATGCGCACCCCGTCCCCCCCAAATAACACTCAACGAAGGCGCAGCCGGCGAATGCGCTGCGAGCCCGAACCGTCGGCAACATAGATGTCCGAGCAGTCGTCGGAGACGACGATACCGGCCGGGTAGGAGAAGGTGGCCGTGGTGTTCGTCCCGTCGGTGACGCCCTTGGTTCCGGCCACGCCCGCCAACGTCTCGAGCGTTCCGGCGGCATAGCTGCCATCGGCCGCCGGCGTGAGCTTGCGCACGGTGAAGGCCGTTCGGTCTGTGAAGTAAATGCAGCCGTCCGAGGCGCAGAAGACGCCTCCAACCATGCCGATGGTCGCCGTGGAAAGATCCCCCTCGCCGTCGGAATAGCTGGAGCCCGACGGGGCCGTACCGTTGCCCGCTATCGTGCTGACCGAACCGTCGGTGTCGATCTGATAGAGGTAATAGGCATTGTTGGTCCCGACGATGACGCGGCCTTCGGCATCGACATCCATCGACTCGGGCATCTTCACCTCGTAACGCGCCTGGACACCCCCCGTGGCCAGATCGATCTTCAGAATCTCGTTGGCGTCGCGGCTGGCGACGTACATCTCGCCCGCGGCGCCGAAGGCCACGCACATCGGATTGTTGAGCGTCGCCCCCGTAATCGGGTATTCGCTGCAGGAGCCGTCGGAGGTCACCCGCAACACCTTGTTGTTCCCCTTGTTGGCCACATAATAATCGCCCGACGGCGCGAAGTCTCCGCCCCACGGATAGTTGAGCAGCGAACTCGTACAGAGCGTCGTGACGTGGTAGGACTGGTCCATGCGCCGGATGGCAAACATTCCCACACCGCCG
>NZ_CALUHA010000050.1:0-12108 GCF_944320325.1 Alistipes megaguti | reverse complement strand
CGGGTTTTAGGGGCGGCCGGAACTCCCCAGGTTCCCGTTCCGGTTCTGCGCTCCTGACTAAGAGCCCGGCTAAGAGCCGGGTTTTAGGGGCGGCCGGAACTCCCCAGGTTCCCGTTCCGGTTCTGCGCTCCCGACTAAGAGCCCGGCTAAGAGCCGGGTTTTAGGGGCGACCGAAACTTTTCGGGGTTACCGATCCAGTTCCGCGCTCCCGGCTAAGAGCCGGGTTTTAGGGGCGGCCGGAACTTTTCGGGGTTACCGATCCTGTTCCGCCGGACAGTTTCAGTGTGCCTCCCGCTGCCGGCCGGTCTCGCGGCCCTCTTCATGTGGACTGTCGTTCTGATCAACCGCCTGCGCAATTACATCGTCCTCTGTCGTTGATCGTGCGGAGGCTTCATCCGAGAATCCGGAGCCGGAACCGTTGGGGTTCCGGCTCTCTTTTTGTGCCGGATCTGCTGTTGGCAGGGGTGCAACGTTTTTGCAACGGATCGTTCGCGGGGTTGTCACAGGGGCGTATCGGCGTTGAAACAGCCGTGGGGTAGTTTTGCAGCGTGACAATGAGAGAAAACGACTGCATGAACAGAATCCGACGAAACCTTGCTGCCACGGCAGCGTTGCTTCTACTTTCGATTGAGACGATCCTTGCCCAGGGCTCCATCTCGGGCGTGGTGACCGACGCGTCCACTGGCGAGCCGGTGCTGGGTGCCACGGTGCTGCTGGCGGGGACGACGCGCGGCACGGCCACCGATGTCGACGGCACGTTCCATCTGGGGAACATCGAAGCCGGCACCCATACCATTGAGGTAAGCATGCTGACCTACGCCACGGCGCGCCTGACGGGAGTCGAGGTGCGCGACGGTGCGGATACGCGCCTCGAGGTGAAACTTACGGAGACCTCGGAGCAGGTCGGCGAGGTGGTCGTCACGGCCGTACGACGGTCGAATACCGAATCGGCCGTCAATATCGACGTACGGAACTCGCTGCAGGTTGTCAGCGGCGTTTCGAGCCAGACGATCGCCCGCACGCAGGACAGTGATGCCGGCGAGGTCGTGCGGCGCATTCCGGGCATCTCGCTCATCGACGACAAATTTATCATCGCCCGGGGACTTTCGCAGCGCTACAACAACGTGTGGGTCAACAACGCGGCCGTACCGAGTTCGGAGGCCGATTCGCGGGCCTTCTCGTTCGACGTGATCCCCGCCGGGCAGATCGAGAACATCCTGATTCTGAAATCCCCCTCGCCGGAGGTTCCGGCCGACTTCACGGGCGGCTTCATCAAGATTCAGACCAAGGACCAGCCCGACGACAACGCCTTTGCGGTTCAGTATTCGATCGGCCTCAATACGGCGACCCACTTCCGCGACTTCCTCTATAACAAGGGCTTTGCCTCGGAGCTGTTCGGCTTCGGCAGCTCGCGGCGCATGGTTGCCGGGGGCATCGACGGCCGCTACGACAACTCGGACGCCGACTTCGTGACGCGCATGACGTGCAACGGCTTCAACAACGACTGGCAGGTGCGCACGCGGCGCCCGGTTCCCGATCAGAAGCTTTCGTTCTCGTTCGGGCGGTCGTGGAACCTCTCCGAGGGGCGCCGCCTGGCGATGAACGGCGCGGTGAACTACAGCTACGTGCAGCGCACGATCAACGACATGGAGAACTCGCGCTACGGCGTCTACAACAAGCGTGAGGATACGCCCGAATACCTCTACAAATACACCGACGACCAGTACCGTACGGACGTGCACCTCGGAGCGATGTTCAACCTCTCGTACCTGCGTCCGCACAGCCGCTATTCGCTGCGCAACCTCTTCAACCAGATCGGGCAGGACAAGTATACGTTCCGCGACGGCTGGCAGAACATCTCCTCGCACTACGACCAGCAGAAGGCCGAGTACTACCACTCGAGCCGCACGACCTACAACGGCCAGATTGCCGGTGTCCATACGCCCGACGGCCACCGCATTGACTGGAACGTGGGCTACTCCTACGCCGACCGCCACCTTCCCGACCGCCGCATCATCAACCTGCTGCAGAACGACATCTACGGCGACGAACACTACGGCGAGATGCGTCTGGACCAGAACGAGATCCAGCGAGACTTCACCTCCCTGGTCGAGCACATCGCCTCGGCATCGGTCAACTACGAACACACCTTCCGGGAGGGAGAACGCTTTGCTCCGATGCTCCGGGCGGGTCTCTACGGCGAGTACCGCACGCGCAACTACCGCACCCGGGCCTTCTACTACCGCTACAACGTGCAGAACCTCCCGGCGGACTTCCCCTACGGGGACGTGGTCGACGAGATCCTGCAGGATGGCAACTACGGCTTCGACCGGCTCTATGTCTACGACGATACGGACAACCGCAACAGCTACAAGGGCGAGAACCTGCTGACGGCGGCCTATGCGGCTCTTCAACTGCCGCTGGGACCGGTGAGCCTCTACGCCGGGGTCCGCTTCGAACACAGCGACATGGACCTGACCAGCTATACGCGCGTTTCGGAGTGGCGCACGAAGGTGACCTCCTACACGTACGACGACCTCTTCCCGTCGGTCAACCTCACGTGGCGCATCTCCGACCGCCACCAGCTGCGGGCCGCCTACGGCATGTCGACCAACCGGCCCGAATTCCGCGAGGTGTCGTCGTCGGTCTACTACGACTTCGACCTCTTCAGCAGCGTGATGGGCAACCCCGACCTGACGGCGGCCTACGTGCAGAATGCCGACCTGCGCTACGAGTGGTACCCGACGTCGGGCGAGACGATCTCCCTGTCGCTCTTCTACAAACACTTCCGCAATCCGATCGAGACGGCGATCCTTGATGCCGGCGGCAGCTACACCTATACCTTCGAGAATGCCGACCGGGCCAACGTCTACGGCGTGGAGCTCGACATTCGCAAGGATCTGGCCTTCCTGGGGCTGAAGAACTTTTCGCTCTCGTTCAACGCATCGCTCATCGAGAGCGAGGTGAACTTCGCCGAGGGTTCGATGGAGCACGACCGCCCGATGCAGGGGCAGTCGCCCTACCTGGTCAACGGCGGCCTCTTCTACCAGCCCGAACGGTTGGGGCTCTCGGTCGGGGTGCTCTACAACCGCATCGGCAAGCGCATCGTCGGGATCGGACGTTCGGACCTTTCGTCGGGCGGTTCGATCGACAACGACATCCCCGACATGTACGAGATGCCGCGCAACGCGCTGGATCTGGTCGTCAGCAAACGGCTGGGCCGGATCTGGGAGCTGAAGTTCAGCGCCCGGGACCTCTTGAACGAGGAGATCCGCTTCTGCCAGTTCCCGGAGTTCACCGACGCGTCGGGCCGTACGCAGACGCGCGAGCAGACCACCAAACGCTATCGTCCGGGGCGCGGCTTCATGCTGGGTGTTTCGGCCCGCTTCTGACAACGAATCAATTCACACTTCATAGTCAAAAAGTATGATGAAACATGCAATTCTGGCAGCCACGGCTGCCCTGGCACTCGCAGCGGCGGGTTGCAACGACGACAACGGCGACAAGGGCCCCAATACGGGCGGCACGTTGAGCGACATTCTCTTCGAGGACGGCACGCAGATCGGCAACGGCGATCAGGAGTTCACCATTCCGGTCGGCAAGTATACGCTTCCCAAGGGTACCTACGAACTCTGCGGATGGGTCTACATCCCGTCGGGAGCCGAACTGACCATCGAGCCGGGTACGGTGATCAAGGGCGTTTCGGGCACGAAGGCGTCGCTGATCGTCGAGCGCGGCGGCAAACTGCACGCCGTGGGTACGGCGTCGTCGCCGATCGTCTTCACGTCGGACCAGCCGGCCGGATCGCGCCGTCCGGGCGACTGGGGCGGACTGATCCTGCTGGGCAAGGCCGTCAACAACATGGGTGAGATGACCATCGAGGGCGGTCCGCGCGCCAACCACGGCGGTCAGGACAACGCGGACAGCTCGGGTGAACTGTGCTACGTGCGAGTCGAGTTTGCCGGTTACCCCTACCGCGAGGATGAGGAGATCAACGGCATCACCTTCGGATCGGTCGGCTCGGGCACGAAGGTCAGCCACGTGCAGGTCTCCTATTCGAACGATGACTCCTACGAGTGGTTCGGCGGAGCGGTCAACTGCGACCACCTGGTGGCCTACCACGGCTGGGACGACGATTTCGATACGGACAACGGCTTCTCGGGCAAGGTTCAGTTCTGCCTCGGGGTACGCAATCCGCGTCTGGCCGACACTTCGGTGTCGAACGGCTTCGAGAGCGACAACAACGCCGACGGTTCTTCCGTCACGCCGCGCACGTCGTGCGTCTTCTCGAATGTGACGTTCGTCGGCCCGATCGGTCAGGACGCCTCCTTCACGAACACCTCCGACTACATCAACGGCGGCAATCTGAACCCCAACAACGGCTCGAAGCTGGGGCAGTTCCAGGCCGCCATGCAGATTCGCCGCAACTCGAATCTCTCGTGCTTCAACTCCGTGGCGATGGGCTTCCCCGTAGGTCTGATCGTCGAGAACGACAAGGGCTCCGACACGCAGGGTGACGCCACCAAGGGCAAGTTCAAGATTTCGAACGTCGTCTTCGCCGCCATGACACAGCTGGCCAGCGATGCGAACAAGAAGTTTGCGGAGGATCAGGGCACCTTCTCGGCCGCCTATTTCCGGACCGAGGGGCTCAACAACCGCACCTTCGACAACATCGCCGATCTGAAGCTCACGCAGCCCAACAGCCTCGCTGCGGGCTTCGACTGCCGTCCGGCCTCGGGCAGCCCGCTTCTGACGGGTGCCTCGTTCACCGATGCGCTGGTCAGCGAGGGCTTCGAGAAGGTCAGCTACATCGGCGCCTTCTCCGCCACGGACAACTGGACCGAAGGCTGGACCGAGTTCGATCCGCAGAATGCGCAGTATTGATTCTCCGTCATACCTGAACCTTCTGACTTCACCGGTCCCACCCGCGAGGGTGGGGCTTTTTTGTTTCGGGGTGCGAACCGCCGAATCCCCGAAATTTCTATCTTTGCAGACGAAAAACAGCAAAAGACCCTCCGGAGGGAGGGCCCGGACGAAACAAACTGACCATGCAGGATTTTGCAGCCATCGATTTCGAGACGGCCAACGGCCAGCGGACGAGTGTCTGCTCGGTGGGTGTGGTCGTCGTGCGGGGCGGCGAGATCACCGATACCGTCTATCGGCTGATCCATCCGCGCCCGAACTACTACAGCCGCTTCACGACGGCCATCCACGGGCTGACGCGTGCGGATACCGATTCGGCGCCGGATTTCGACGAGGTGTGGCGCGACATCGCCCCGCGTATCGAGGGTCTTCCGCTCGTGGCGCACAATTCGCCCTTCGACGAGGGGTGCCTGCGGGCGGTTTTTGATCTCTACGGGATGCCCTATCCCGGCTACCGGTTCTACTGCACGTGCCGGGCTTCGCGGCGCGTCTTCGGACGGCAGCTTCCCAACCACCAGCTGCACACCGTCTCGGCGGCCTGCGGCTTCGATCTCGAACACCACCACCATGCGCTGGCCGATGCCGAGGCCTGTGCGCGTATCGCCCTGAAGATCCTATAAGCCGAGTTCGACCTGGAAGCGCAGCTCCCAACCGTTGTGCAACCCCGCACCGACCGTATTCCCGAGTCGGTCGTAGGAGTTGTACGAGAGGTCGGCCTGCACCTTGAGCGAATGGCCGATGATGTATCGCGTGACGCCGAAGGTCGTCTGGTTGTGGGTGCGGTAGCCGGTCCAGGCGTGAATCTCCCCGTCGGGGAAGAGCGTCGAGTTGCGCAGGGCGATCTCCCAGCGTTTGTTGAAGAGATAGCTGGTCTGGACGTTGAGGCCCTGCCCCGTATAGACGAATGCCGCGGGGTCCGTCGTTCCGAAGGTCGGTTGCGGGCAGGTGCGGCCCATGAAGTCGGTGTAGAAGGCCCAGCCGCGGTACTTGAGGATCAGATCGACGAAATAGGAACCGATGTTGCGGGTCTGGCCCGCGGGCATGAAGCCGCCGCGCTGTCCGCTCAGCCGCGAAGCCTTGTGGTTGAACGACCAGGCTCCGGCCACGAGCAGACGGGGCCGCTCCTCCCCGGCGAAATCACCCTCCATGACATCGCCCTTTGCGGCGAAGTGTCCCAGCGGATAGAGCTCCAGTCGCCCCGTATAGGCCAGGCCACCGTTGTCGGTCGCGCCCCAGTTGCGGCCCTCGCCGAGGGTTACCGAACCCTTGAATCCCAGATCGAATCCTTCGGTGTGGTCGAGGTTGTACTCGCCGAAGAGTCCGAAGTCGCGGTCGAGGTGGAACTGGCTGTTGACGATGCTGCGGTCGACGAACTGCAGGGCGCTCGACGAGTTGATGCGGGCGCGGTTGGCCTTGATCTTGGTCTGCCCGAATCCGATGTTCCATTTGGGGCTTGGAACGTAGTAGACGATGGCGTCGCGGACGATGTTCATGTTTCCGTTCGGGAGCACCTCGGCGTCGTAGGCGGCGAATCCCAACTGGACGGAGTAGACGAGCTTGGGGGAGTAGACGTATCCGTCGAAACGCAGCCGGAGCCGCTTGACGCGGGCCTCGGTCTCGGTGAGCGAGAGGTCGTCGTCGAACGAGAGGGCGAGCAGATTCTGCATGCGGAAACGCATCGTCATTTCGAAGCGGTCGTTTTTGGGGCGGAAGGTGATTCCCTTTCCCACCTCGATATTGGGCATGTTTCGCAGCCGGGCGAGGAGTTCGCCGGTGGAGTCGGCCGGGATCTCGATGGTGTTTTTGAGGGGTCGTTTCCCGGATTCACGGGCGAATGCGGATCCGGTGATCAGGAGAGTCAGCAGGATCAGGAAGCAATGTTTTTTCATCGGACGGTTTTTTCTGTTTGTCAGGGAGGACCCGAGGAGGGGAGATTGGCTCTTCGGAGTCCCGGAATCCCGTTGCAAAGATGAAACGGGATTCTGAAATGAATTTGAAATATCGCGACAATTTCGCATGGAGACTGAATTTTTTTCTCTTCTCCCCCCCCCTCGCGATGAGTCATCCCGGGGGCGACATCTCCGTCGGAAACAGATTACTATGGTGTAAAAATAGCGGGGAAAGGATTGCATCTGCGAAAAAAATCACTATTTTTATCGAAAAGGTTCGGCTTATGGGATGGATCGTCAGTCTGCAAGTGAAAAACCGGTAGAAACCGAACTTTATGAAGTATCTTGTCCGTGCAGCCGTGGCTGCGATTCTGACGGGTCTTTCGATCGGAGGATGTTCCGAATCGCCGAAAGTCCCCCTGCCGTCTGTTGCAATACAACATCGCCGACGGCATGTGGTATGATCAGTTTGACAATTATGATCGTTTTGTCGGGTGGATGCAGCGTCAGCAGGTGGATGTCGCGGCCTTTTGCGAGACGGCCACTCATTGGAATGCTGAACAACAGTCGTTGCCGACCGACGATTCCACCCGGTACCTGCCCTCTCATCTTCAGGAACTCTCTTCACGGTGGGGCCATCCCTATGTGGCTCTCGGCGCCTTCCAGGACAACTATCCGGTGGCGGTGACCTCCCGTTTTGAACCGGAGCTGATCCGTCCGCTGGGCGGCGATTCGCTCTCGCACGGAGCGCTTCACGTGAAGATCCGCGGCATCAACTACGTGGTGGTCCATCTCTGGCCGCAGCGCTATTCGCTGCAGGACAAGGACAAGAGCCGCTCGGACAATCTGGGTGATACGACGCGGGTCCGCGAAATCCGTCATATTCTGCACGAAACGCTGCTCAATCCGCGCTTTGCCGATGAAACGTATTGGGTCATGCTGGGCGATTTCAACTCGTTGTCGCCTGTCGACAGCACCCGCTACAGTCCGCAGCCCGACTATGGGATTCACCGCCTTGTCCGCCGTTATTATCCGTGCGATGCAGTTGCGCATTTCCATCCCGGAGCGTTTGTCCCGAGCGAGACCCGCAACCGCAAACGAATCGACTATGTCTATTGTTCGGAGGCCATGTCCCGCCGGTTGATCGGTGCCGAGACCCTCGACGACGACTTCACCCGTGAAGCCTCCGACCATAAACCGACCCTTGTGCTTTTCAACAACTAGTCTCCGTTTCGGGGACCCGTTTTCCGCACCATGAGAAACGAATCGACGTATAACCTGCAACGGCGCATTGCCGACGGTGACGAGGAGGCTTTCCGGCATCTGTTCGACACCTAATTTCGATCGGGTGATGATGGAATGGGGGCTTTGGCAGCCTATCCGTGGCTGGGGTGTACGGGCGGCCCCTACGAGGTCTGGACCCGATGGGGTGTCAGCGAGGATCTTTATTGTGCGGGCCGGGAGACGACCTTCACCTTTATCGAGCATGTTCTGAGTGAGATCCTGGCACTTTTCCCATCCCGGCAGATTCATATCGGCGGCGACGAATGTCCGGTTACGCGATGGCAGGATTGTCCGCAGTGCCGGCGTCGGATGCAGACGGAACGGTTGGCCGACGAGACGGCTTTGCGAAGCTATTTCGTACGACGCGTCCAGCAGTGGCTGCAGGTCCGTGGACGGGAGATCATCGGCTGGGACGAATTGCTCGAAGGGGAACTCTCCTCCGAGGTGACCCTTATGGTATGGCGGGATCCGGCTCATGCCTACGAAGCCATCCGACGGGGCTGTCGCGTCATCCTCTCTCCCAAACAGTTTTGGCCGAGGTGGGGTGGGCCTGTGAACGGAAATGCTATCGCCCCGGACGGATCCACGACGTATCGGCAAAGAGGTCCGGATTCGGGGCCGGATTGAGATTGGTAATCAGGTCCGTGTTGACGAGCTGGTTGAGGTTCTCGGCAACGATCAGAACCCGCCAGGGTGTCATGACGGTATCGTGGAGCAGGAATCCCCAGACACCAAGGACGGGAATGCCCGGGGTGTTTATTGGGTGAATTCCTCGGCTGCCAAGGCGGGTGACAATTACAATAATTCGAACCGCATGCTCTTTATGAGCGGTCAGGTTGTCGTGAATCCCTATCAGCGCCTGTTTATTTTCCGGAGGGGCGCGTGTCCGATAATAATTTTCCAATAAAAATAGTTTTTAATAGAAAATAATTTTATCTTTGTGACGAAAAGATCGAAAAGATGGAACCAATTTGCCGCATCAAGGAGATTTACAAGGCGCTGTACCAATTTGAAAAGGCGTTTGCCGAGCGTCATGGCATTACGATCAACGAGGCGATGCTGCTCTGCTGCCTGAAGCAGGGTGGGGCCCGTACGGCCGGAACGTTGTGTGATTTTGTCGGGCTTTCGGGGCCGCGAGTCTCGAAGGTCATCACGACGGTCGAACGGAAGGGGTATCTCCACCGCACGATCAGTCCGCAGGACCGTCGCCAGATGCTCTTCTCGCTCACGGAGCTCGGGGCGGAGAAGATCCGTCAGATGCAGCACGAGACCCTGGGTTTTGACAAACTCTTCGCGCAGTTGAAGGCCTTCGTGGCGACGGAGCAGGACCCCGAATCGGAAAATCAATCACACAACCATACGAACCCATGAAGATTCTTATTGTCGGAGGGGTGGCCGGAGGGGCCACCGTGGCGGCCCGCCTGCGCCGCTTGGACGAGCAGACCGAGGTGATCCTTTTCGAGCGGGGGAAATATGTCTCGTATGCCAACTGCGGACTGCCGTATTACATCGGCGGGACGATTGCCCAGCGGTCGAAACTCTTCGTGCAGACGGTCAAGGGTTTCACCGACCGCTTCCGCATCGATATCCGCACCGAACAGGAGGTGACGGCGATCGACCGTGCGCGCAGGGAGGTGACGGTGCGTCGTGTGGCCACGGGCGAAACCTACGTGGAGACCTACGACCGGTTGGTCCTCTCGCCCGGAGCCGAGCCGTTGCGACCGCCGATCGAGGGGATCGACAGCCCGCGGATCTTCACGCTGCGCAGCGTTCCCGACACGGATGCCATCAAACAGTATGTCGACACACGGCGCCCGCGGCGTGCCGTGGTTGTGGGCGGCGGATTCATCGGTCTGGAGATGGCCGAGAACCTGCACCACCTGGGGCTTCGGGTCGACGTGGTGGAGATGGCCGATCAGGTGATGGCGCCGCTCGACTTCTCGATGGCCGCACTGGTCCACCGCCACCTGACGGACTGCGGGGTCGGTCTCTATCTGAAGGATGGAGTGGTGCGCTTCGAGGAGTGGGGCGATGAACGGGTGACGGTCCATCTGCAGAGCGGGCGGCAGATCACGGCGGATCTGGTGATTCTGAGCATCGGCGTGCGCCCCGAAACCCAACTGGCCCGGGAGGCCGGGCTGGAGATCGGCGAGCGGCGCGGCATTGCGGTTAACGAGTACATGCAGACCTCCGATCCGGTGATCTACGCCCTGGGGGATGCCGTCGAGGTGCGGCATCTGGTGACGGGACGTCCGGCGCTCATCCCGCTGGCCGGACCGGCCAACAAGCAGGGCCGTATCGTGGCCGACAACATCGTGCTGGGCAACACGCACATCTACAGGGGTTCGATCGGTACGTCGGTGGCCAAGGTCTTCGACCTGACGGTGGCTGCGGCCGGCGCCAATGCCAAACTGCTGAAGACCTGCGGCATCGAGTACATCGAGTCGTTCACCCACGGCGCCTCGCATGCTAGCTACTATCCCGATGCGCTGCCGCTGTCGATCAAGATTCTCTTCGCCCCCGGGACGGGGCGCCTGCTTGGGGCGCAGGTCGTCGGCTGCGACGGCGCCGACAAACGCATCGAGATGTTCGAGCAGATCATCCGCACGGGGGGTACCATCTATGACCTCACGGAGCTCGAACATGCCTATGCACCGCCCTACTCCTCGGCCAAGGATCCGGTGAACATGGCCGGCTATGTGGCCGAAAACATCCTCACGGGGCGTGTGCGGGTGATCCAGTGGCGGGATGTCGCCGCGCTGGGCGACGAGACGCTGCGCATCGACGTACGCACGCACGACGAGTTTGCCATGGGTTCGATCCCGGGCTTCGTGAATATCCCGCTCGACGAACTGCGCGAACATCTCGACGAGTTGCCGCGCGAGCGCCCCGTTGTGGTGAGCTGTGCCGTCGGACTGCGGGGCTACCTGGCCAGCCGCATCCTCACCCAGCACGGATTCCGCGACGTGCGTAACATTTCGGGCGGCTACACGACGTGGCGTGCGGCGACGGCCCCGGTTCCCGAACCCTGCGACGGGGAGGAGTGCCGTTGCGACTGCGCCCCGGAGCACGATTGCCGGAGTGTGGCGCAGCCGGGCTGTGCGGATGCCTCGACGGGCTGTGGCGATTCGGCGGCCGTGTCGCCGGAGGGGGAGAGTGCCGTGGTGGAGGTCGATGCCTGCGGGCTGATGTGCCCGGGGCCAGTCCTGCAGTTGAAGAAGAGTTTCGAGGCCCTGAAGCCGGGCGGACAGCTGCGCATTACGGCCACGGACCAGGCCTTCGGACGCGACGTGGCCTCGTGGTGCCGCATGACCGGAGCCGAACTGCTCTCGCTCGACACCTGCGGCGGCAAGGTGCGGGCGCAGATCCGCAAGCCGGTGCCGGCTGCAGCATCGTGCTGCGGTGCACGGCCCGAATCGGTCTCCCGGCAGGCAGCGTCGGCCGACAACAAGACGATCGTCGTCTTCAGCGATGATCTGGACCGGGCGCTGGCCTCGTTCGTCATCGCCAACGGAGCGGCGGCGACGGGAAAGCGGGTGACGATGTTCTTCACCTTCTGGGGGCTCAACGTCATCAAGAAGCGTCGCAAGCCGGCCGTGCGGAAGGATCTGATGGGGCGCATGTTCGGCTGGATGCTCCCGTCGCACAGCGGACGGCTGCACCTTTCGAAACTCAATATGTGGGGGCTTGGTAGTCGGATGATGCGCGGCATCATGCGCCGCAAGAAGATCGCCAGCCTCGAGGAGCTGATGCGTCAGGCGCTGGACAGCGGCGTGGAGATGATCGCCTGCACGATGTCGATGGACGTCATGGGCGTACGGCGCGAAGAGCTGCTGGACGAGGTCACGTTGGGCGGCGTCGCCTCTTACCTCGATCGCACCGAGGAGGCCAATCTGAACCTCTTCATCTGAGTCCGGGCGTCCGAGTCCCGTACGCACCGCAATAAACATTGAAAATCAATGTTTTACAAATTAAACACCCGATTTTACACCCAAGAATGTAAAGTTGGGTG
>NZ_CALUHA010000049.1:0-12750 GCF_944320325.1 Alistipes megaguti | reverse complement strand
GTTCAAAGCGTTGCGCACCAGTTCGTCGTCGGCCGCATGGGGCATCGTCACCTGCAGATCGGGCGTACGCTCCATCTGACGGCGGATGGTGGCCTGTGCCCCCTCGTTACGAGCCCAGCTGCGGCGGGCGATGCCGTTATTGACATCCCAGAAGAGCATCTCGCGGATTCTCCGCTCAGCCTCCGGCGAACCGTCGATCACCATGCCGAAGCCGCCGTTGATCACTTCGCCCCAGCCCACGCCGCCGCCGTTGTGGATCGAGACCCACGTGGCACCGCGGAACGAATCGCCGATGACGTTCTGCACGGCCATGTCGGCCGTCCGGTTCGAACCGTCGTAGATGTTGGCCGTCTCGCGGTAGGGCGAATCGGTGCCCGAAACGTCGTGGTGGTCGCGTCCCAGCACCACGGGAGCCGACAGACGCCCGTCGGCAATGGCACGGTTGAAGGCCAGCGCGATCTTCGTGCGACCCTCACAGTCGGCATAGAGGATGCGGGCCTGCGAACCGACGACCAGATGGTTGCGCCCGGCCTCACGGATCCAGTGGATGTTGTCCTCCAGCTGACCGCGGATGTCGTCCGGGGCCGACATGCGAATGTCCTCGAGCACCTCGGCCGCCAGCAGGTCCGTCTGGGCGAGATCCTCCTCGCGACCCGACGTGCAGACCCAGCGGAAGGGGCCGAAACCGTAGTCGAAGAACATCGGGCCCATGATATCCTCAACGTAGGAGGGATAGCGGAACCGCCCCTCTCGGCCCATGACGGCGGCACCGGCCCTCGACGCCTCCAGCAGGAAGGCATTGCCATAGTCGAAGAAGTACATGCCGCGGGCGGCCAGTTTGTTGATGGCGTCGACCTGACGGCGCAGCGACTCCTGCACGCACTCGCGGAAGCGCACCGGCTCCTCGGCCATCATCTTGTTCGAGGCCTCGTAGCTCAGCCCGACGGGATAGTAGCCGCCGGCCCAGGGGTTGTGCAGCGACGTCTGGTCCGAGCCCAGATCGACCCGGATATCCTCGACAGCCAGCCGCTCCCACAGGTCGACCACGTTGCCCACGTAGGCCAGCGAAACGACCTCCCTCTGCTTGACAGCCTGGCGGATGCGCGGGATCAGTTCATCCAGATCGTCATGCAGTTCATCGACCCATCCCTGTTCGTAACGCTTCCGGGCGGCCTTGGGATTGATCTCGGCGATGACGGAGACCACCTGCGAGATATTGCCTGCCTTGGACTGGGCGCCCGACATGCCGCCCAGACCCGACGAGACGAACAGCATGCCGCGGGCATCGGTCTGCCCCGGTGCGAAGCGTTTGCGGGCGGCGTTCATCACCGTGATGGTCGTGCCGTGGACGATGCCCTGCGGGCCGATGTACATGTACGACCCGGCGGTCATCTGCCCGTACTGCGAGACGCCCATGGCATTCATGCGCTCCCAGTCGTCGGGTTTCGAGTAGTTGGGGATCACCATGCCGTTGGTCACCACCACGCGCGGAGCGTCGGGATGCGAGGGGAACAGCCCCAGCGGATGGCCCGAATACATGACCAGCGTCTGGTGGTCGGTCATCTCCGAGAGGTACTTCATCGTCAGCCGGTACTGGGCCCAGTTCTGGAACACGGCGCCGTTTCCGCCGTAGGTGATCAGCTCGTGGGGATGCTGCGCCACGCGCGGATCGAGGTTATTCTGGATCATCAGCATGATGGCCGCAGCCTGACGACAGCGAGCCGGATACTGGTCGATCGGACGGGCATACATCTCATAGTCGGGACGCAGCCGGTACATGTAGATGCGGCCGTACCTGCGCAGCTCCCCGGCGAACTCCCGGGCCAACAGCGCATGGTGTTTGGCCGGGAAGTAGCGCAGGGCATTCTTCAGCGCCAACACCTTCTCCTCCTCCGTGAGGATATCCTTGCGCCTGGGCGCATGGTTGACCTGCCTATCATACGGTTTTGCGGCGGGCAGCCGGTCCGGAATCCCCGCGCGGATGTCGTTTTGAAACTCTTCCAGTGTCATATTGAGATTCGTTTTTATGGTTATCGTTGATTTTCGGATTGACCGGGATCCGAGACCCAAACCTCGGACGGAACTTTGCGGCCACGCGGCTGGCGAGACATTTCGTCCAAACGGCAGACGGACCTTACGGCCAGACTGTCGGCGGCATACCGTCAGCAGGGTGTATCGCCCGAACCGCCTTCTGAATGTTGCCGCCAGAGCGTCACCCGCGAGTTGCCGCCCGAACCGTCTTCTGAATGTTGCCGCCAGAGCGTCACCCGCGAGTTGCCGCCCGAACCGCCGCCGGTCTGCCTGCTCCCGGCGTCTAACCGATCTTCTGCTCGACCAGCTCCAGCACCTCGGCTTCGAGTTCCGAGGCGCGGGCCGCCAGTTCGTCAGCCTCACCGACCAGCGCCTCGGCCTTCGTGCGATCCTTCAGCCCGGCGGCGTTGATCCGCACGTTGAGCCGCGCCCCGTAGACCGCGCTGCGGGCCGCCAGCGCTCCGACACCTGCATCCGAGACCGAATTGGGGTTGCCCTCCGCGGCCATGGCCCGCACGATCGGAAAGACCTCCATGGCCGTCCGCATCGTGCGCAACGGCACCTCCGTGGCATAGAGCGTCGCCTCCTGCAGCGCCGCGCTGCGGGCCGCCCGCTCCTCGTCGGTCGACTTGGGCATGGCGAAGACCGCCATGATGCGGTTGAAGGCGGCCGTATCCTCGTCCACCAGGTGCAGGAGCTCCTGCATCAGCGTCTGCCCCCGCTCGGCCCAGTCGGAGAACTCCTCCCAACGGTCGTCCCAACCGGGCTTGTGGGCCGAGAGGTTGGCCACCATCGTGCCGAGCGCCGCCCCCAGCGCCCCCATATAAGCCGCAATCGAGCCGCCGCCCGGAGCCGGCGATTCGCTGGCCGTCTCCTCGGCAAACCCCTTGCAGGTCAGATCGACCAGCCGTTTCTTCCGATCCTCGGCCTCCAGCAGGTATTCGATCACCTTCTCCTCGGGTTTGAAAGGTTTCAGATCGTCGAGCCCCATCGACTTGACGGCCAACCGCACGATCTCCTCCTCGGCAATGCCCACCGAACGGTGCTGCTTGCGCAGGAAGTATTTGCCGGCCTCGACAAGAGCCCGCTTCGGAACCAGCCCGACGATCTCCGTGCCGGTGACGCGCACCCCCCGGGCATCGGCCTTGCGGCACACCTCGTCGAAGGCGACGTGGAGCGGCGTGACCGAGATGTCGGTGATATTCATCGAAACCTGGGCGATGCCGTACTCCTCGATGAACCAGCCGATGGCCTTCGTGGCCTTCAGCGTACCGGGACGCATGACGGGATTGCCCGCCGCATCCTTCACCACCTTGCCCGTAATGGGATTCCCCTCACGCACGGGACGCCCCTTCTCGCGCACGTCGAAGGCGATGGCGTTGGCCCGCCGTGTGGAGGTGGTATTGAGGTTGAAGTTGACGGCAATGAGGAAGTCGCGCGCCCCGACGGTCGTGGCACCCGTGCGGGCCACCTCTTCGTCGTAGGGACGCGCCCCGAAATCGGGCGCCGTCTCCTCGCGGGAGAGCTTCTCGGGCAGCGCCTCGTACTCGCCGGCGCGGCAGACGGCCAGATTCTTCCGTTCGGGGCGCAGCGCCGCCGCCTCGTAGCAGTAGGTCGGGATGCGGAGCTCGTCGGCAATGCGCCGGGCCAGCTGCCGCGACAGTTCGGCACACTCCTCGAGCGTGATGCCGGCGATCGGGATCAGCGGCAGGACATCCGTCGCCCCCATGCGCGGGTGGGCCCCCTTGTGGTGGCGCATGTCGATGCGCTCGGCGGCGCGCTTCACCCCGGCGAAGGCCGCCTCGACCACCGCTTCGGGGCTTCCGACAAAGGTTACAACCGTACGGTTCGTAGCCTCGCCCGGATCCACGTCGAGGACCTTGACGTCGGCGGCCATCTCGATGGCCTCGACGATTTGCCGGATCACCTCCTTGTCGCGTCCCTCGCTGAAGTTGGGAACGCACTCCACGATACGTTTCTGCATAAATCTTGAGCGTTTAAGGTTCTTTTGCTTCAAATATACGAAATCTTCGGGATTTTTACGACAAACCGGAAACAAAACACACCGTTTTGCTGAAAAACAGAAAGGGCCGCCCGAGAAGTTCGGGCGGCCCGCAGTCAGCAGCCGGGAACAGTCGTCCGCCGCTCTCCGGTCATCGCAACCGACTCGCGCGGTGGACGCTGCGAGGAATTACCTGCCGAAGGTCAACACCACACCGGCCGTGCACCAGAGGCCCGGAAGCGGCAGACCTCCCAGATCACAATAACGCGTATCGGTCAGATTCGTCGCGTCGACATAGAGGCGGCACCACCCCTTCTCCCACGAAAGACGTCCGTCCAACAGGAAATAGGGCTTGTAGTCGCGAGTTTCGGTGATCGACGAATTGCCAACGACGGGATAGGCCTTGTAGCTGCCGTTGCGGTCGTAGACCGAGCCGGTCAGCGCCAGCGACATCCGCCGCAGGAAGTGCACTTCGACAGCCAGGGCCGCCTTGTGGCGCATGAAATCCATGGCGCTCTTGGCAATGACGTCCGCATTGCGGTCGTTCGTGAGATAGCCGTACGAGAGGGTCACCCGCCGCAGAAAGCCCTCCGCAACGGCATAGCCGCCCGAAATCTCGGCACCGAAGGTATGGAGTCGGCTCGACTGTTCAGAGTGCCACTTGCCGCGCCACGCCTCGGGGCTCTCGGGCGAATCGGCATACCACACCCAGTCGATGATATCACGCCCGCGGCGGTAGTAGGTCTGCGCCGAAACGCTCCAGCAACGCTTCGCATAATTGACTCCGAGGCGATAGTTTACGGCGTGTTCCGGTGTCAGATCGAGGTTGTTGATCTGGGCCGGCGAGCTGTAATAGAGGTCCGTGAAGGTCGGCAGGCGCATCGACTGCCACGCCCCGGCCTCGAGACGAAGCCCCTCCGCGGGATTGTAACCCGCCGAGAGGCTCCACAACGCCGAACACCCGTAGGGAGTCAGGCTCAGCCCCACCGATGCCGCCGCATCGAACCGCCGCCACGCGCGGGCGTGCCGCAGCCAGACGTTGCCCGTATGACGGGCCTTGGCGCGGGTATAGTCTCCGCGGGGGACCGACAGCCGTTCGCCCAGATTGGTGCTGTAGATGTGGTTGAAGGCCCAGTTGCCGCCCAGTGTGGTCGTACCGGCCGCCCAGGCGTAATCGGCCCACAGTTTGGCTCCGGCATTGTCCGTATTGTGACGGTTGAGCGCCGTACCGCGCGTCCAGTCGTAGCGGTCGAAATTCTTGCGATAGCTCACCGCAGCCCCCAACGCAGCGGGACCCACGCTCTTTGTCCAGCGCAGCGAGGCCAGGGCCGTCGAGGTGTGTTCCCACTGGTTGGGATTGTAGGCGGCATAGAAGCCGTTTGAGCCGAAATCGCGATCCTGCCATCCGGCCTGCAGGTCGAAGAAACCCGCCCGGCGGCCATCGTACGTCGCCCGCATGAAGGCGTTCCAGTTCGAAAAATCGGTATTGGGTCGGTAGCCGTCACTGCGCCGGTACGATGCCGCACCGAAAACGGAATACCGCTCTCCGGTCACCGCCCCCGAAAGGTTGCCGTAACCGTAGCCGTACTGGCCTCCCGAGCCCTCGAAACGCACGTAGGTCGGACGCAGCGGTGCCGTACGGATGTTGACCGCCCCGGCATAAGCCCCCACGCCGGGAACGCCGTCAATGAGTTCGATGCCCGAAATGCAATCGAGATCGACCGGCAGCGAGTGGGACTGGTGTCCGGTGCGGGCATCCGTAAAATCGATGCCGTTCAAAAGAATCATGGTTTGGTCGAACGAGCCTCCCCGTACGGAGATATCGGCCTGCGCTCCTCTTCCGCCGCGTTCGCGAAGATCGACCGACGGCGCAAGGCGCAAGGCGGACTCCAACGTCTGGAGAGGCGCCGCGGCCTGAGCCTTTCGATCGAAAAGCGGAGTGTGCGACTGGGCATTGCGCGTGGGAGCCGTCTGGCTCCCCGTCACCCCGACCTCGCGGATCTGCAACGTCCTCAGGACGGCAGTCGTGTCGGCGGTCTGCGCCGATGCGCCTTGCGTCGCAAGCAGCAGGATCGACATCCCGACAGCGAGCACCCCGATCGACACGCTCCGATGCATGCTCGCAAAGGCCGACCAGCCCTTGCGATCCCATCGGCGCCAGCGTGCCCCCGCGGGGGATAACTGTACCTGGATGTGTTCCATAAATGGTTAAAAAGTTTGGGTGAATACTGTATTTGCGGCAGTGAGGCGGCTCCGGCTGCTCCGCACCGTCTCCGCTGCCGGCGACAAAGGTAATCATTCACCGCAAATAAAAAAGCGGCATATAAGCCGCTTTTTCATTTTTTCGTCCGGAGCCGTTCCAACGTCCCGGCCGTCGTATCTCCGAAAACCCTGCATCAGAGGCCTTCACCCGTTGCGGGTTCGCGGAACAGCGCCTCGACCTTCGAGACGACATCGTCGACACTCGGTTCGAGCGGGAAGACGTGGCTCGGCTGCAGATACCACAGGTCGTTGTGCTCCTTGAAGTGCTCCTCGCCGCCGCCCGTGATATTGAGCATGATCGTCGCCTGCGGATCGATCCGACCGGCCTTCACGGCGTTGATGAGCGAAGCCAGGGCCACACCGGCCGCCGAGTAGATGTCGATCCCCTCCAGCTCCTTGAAGAGCTTGCGGGCCTTGCGGGCCATGGGGTTCGTCACGGCGAAGACATCGCCGCCGGTGGCCTTCAGCGCATCGTACAGACCGCCGGCCAGACTGTAGGGCGGCTTGCGGTTCGAGAGCACCTTGGCGTCGATGATCTCCGCATCGCGGCGCGCCTTGTCATCCGCGTAGGGCAGCATCTTGCGCGACGAGGCCTGCCAGGCGTCGTACATCGGCACGAACGGTGCGTTCTGCGACACCATCAGCCGCATGAGGTTCTTGCCGAAACGGCCGTCCTCAATCAGGCGCAGGTTGGCCTCCCAGGCGGCAATGGCACCCGTGCCGCTGCCCACGGCCTGGAAGTAGTAGTCCGGAATGCGACCGATGGTCGTCACGGCCGACAGCACCGTGCAGGCCATGCCGTCGCGGCGCGCGATGTTCTTCGCACCACCCTCGGCATAGAATCCGTCGCCCTTCAGCGCAATGTCGCTCAGGTGGATGGCATCGAAGTAGTCGCCGCCGGCCGCGCACGAAATCAGCTTCACGCAGGGATTCAGCGGTTTCTCGAACCACAGCGCACTGATGTTGTCATAGGGAACCGACAGCAGCAGCTTGATGTTGTTGTCCGAGCAGACCTTGGCGAAGGCCCGGGCCGTATTGCCGGCCGACGCAACGACCAGCACCCGCTTCTCGTCCGCGGCCGCACGTCCGCACACCGAGTAGGCTTCGGTCTCCTTGAACGAGCAGGTGGTCATCGTGGCGCCGATGGCCGGATAGTAGCCGTTGAAGGTGATCCAGAGATTTTCGAGCCCCAGGTGTTTGGCCAGCCCCTTGCTGCGGTAGGTCACCGGGGCCGACGATCCCTGCAGCATCCGCCGCACGGGCATCCAGTCGGCAAAACGGTACAGCCCCCATTCGGCGGGTTTCACCTCGAGCTGTTTCTTGGCATACCGTGCGCGGATGAGCGACGGCTCCTTGCACTGCGGGTCGGAGAGCATCCAGCCCGTATCCTCGAACTCGCGGCCCGTAGCCACGCATTCGAGCGTATAAGAGGTAGGTACAAATTTTTCCATCTATCTTGTTTTTCCGTTTGTTTCTCTCTTGAAAGGTCAGGACATCCGGCTCTTGAAATCCTCGTAGCCGAACTGGCGGATGACCTCCACGCGGCCGTCGCGCCGTACGATGACGATCGACGGGTGCTCCACGCCGTTGAACATCGTCGTCTTGACCATCGTATAGTGGATCATGTCCTCGAAAACGATCCGCTCGCCCACCTTCAGTTCGTGGTCGAAGGCCCAGTCGCCGTAGTAGTCGCCGGCCAGGCAGCTCGTGCCGCCCATCCGCCAGCGGGGTTCCCCCTCGGCAGGATCGTGCGCCCCGACGATGGCCGGCTTGTAGGGCATTTCGAGACAGTCGGGCATGTGGCAGGCAAACGACACGTCGAGCATCGCCGTGCGTACGCCGCCGTTCACGACGATATCCTCGACGGTCGAGACCAGATAGCCCGTACGCCACGTAAAAGCGCTGCCCGGTTCGAGAATCAGCCGCAGATGGGGATGGCGTACGTGGAACTCCTTCAAAAGGGCGATCAGCGCGTCACAGTCGTAGTCGGCGTGCGTCATCAGATGGCCGCCGCCCATGTTGAGCCATTTGACCCGGTCGAGGTACGGTCCGAAATGGCGTTCGACGGCCTCCAGCGCCAGCCGCAGGTGTTCGGGACGCGATTCGCACAGAACGTGGAAATGAAGGCCCTCGATCCCTTCGGGAAGTCCGCCGTGCGCAGCCAGCTGTTCGGTCGTAACGCCCAGACGCGAACCCGCCACGCAGGGGTTGTAGAGATCCGTCTCGACGGGCGAATACTCGGGATTGATGCGCAGTCCGCACGAAAGACCGTTGATCAGCGCCCGCTGTCCGAAACGTTCATACTGCGTAAGGGAGTTGAAGGTAATATGGCTGCTGCAGCGCAGGATCTCGTCGATGTTGTGATCCGTATAGGTGGGGGCATAGGTGTGGGCCGGACTGCCGAATTCCTCCAGTACAAGCCGCGCCTCGGCGGCCGAACTGGCCGTCGCTCCATCGGAGTGAGCCGCCAACTCGGGGAAAATGCTCCACATGGCGCAGGCCTTCAGTGCGACGATGATCTCGGCACCCGATTCGCGGCGCACGCGGTCGATCACCTCCAGATTATGATCCAGCAGCGTCTCGTCAAGGACGTAACATGGTGAAGGCAGTTTCAGAAAGTCAATCATCGAGCGGTTTTCAAATGGATTTCAACCAACGTCTCCGTTTCGGCCCCGACACGATCACCCGGCTCGGATGGTCAACGGAAACGTTCAAAACAGATGCAAAAATAGGAAAATCATTGCGAAAACCCTACTTCCGTGTATCGGTTTTTGGAGAAATAGGTATTTATACGTATCGGCGCCGGGCAAGCTTCCGCTCGGGAAGCCGGCAGTCGGCTCCGGGTGCTGGACTCCGAGGGGTAACTCCGGTCATCGGACTCCGCCGCATCGCCCCGACTGCAGGGCCCGTCCGAGAACCGGTCGGGGCCCGGGCACTCCTACTCCGTCTCGGTGAAGGTCTGGCCCTGCAACGCATCGTCCGAATAGACGTGCAGGCTGTGGCCCGTCTCGCTCAGACAGGTGATACGATGCAGGTGGTTGTCGAACCGTCCCGGCTCGCCGACGGCAAAGAGACACTCCCGGCGGTCGATGATCTGCTCCCCGATGCGGCGGGCGGTTCCGTGGCCGGCCGGTTCGAAAATCTCGACCCGGAACACACCGTCGGCAAAGTGGTAGCCGGCAAAGGCCGGATGACCGTGGATGGTCGTCGCATTGCCACGTTTCCAGCTCATGACAAGCGCTTCCCAATGCGTGCGGGGAGAGCGGCCCAGGTAGGTGCGCACGTAATTGCGGTCGGAATAGCGGTCGAACGACTCCAGCGAATGGCTCTCGAGCCACGGCATCACGTAGTCCCGGATCCGTTCGCCCGTCGTGGGGCTCAACGGAGCGTCGGTGGCAATGGCCAGCAGTCGGTCGAAAAACGATTGGTAGTCGGTACGCGTGTCACACGCTTCGTGGTAGCGCGTTGCGAGTGTAGCAGTCTCTTCGGGTCGCATGTTCGGGTATGGTTTTATCGCTTTTGCCGACAAAAATAGCGGAATTTCCCCGTCCGGCGGTCAGTAGAAATACCTAATTTGGCGACGGTCCCGTACCTGGGGCCTCCCATTTCGGACCGCAGGGCAAAAACAGAGACGGACAGGAGTGTTTCCCGTCCGTCGATCCCGGGTTCCGAAGTTCCGGAACCCCATGTTTGCCGCCGCTGCGACCGTCAGACCTCAATATCGACATCGAACAGTTCGTGCCAGGGAAGCCCCTGCTCGCCCAGTTCGGCCAGGAACGGATCCGGATCGAACTCCTCGACATTGAAGACACCGGCTCCGCGCCACAGACCCTTGGCCCACATCGAGGCACCAAGAGCCGCCGGGACACCCGTCGTGAACGATACGGCCTGCGTACCGGTCTCCTTGTAGGCCTCTTCGTGATCGCAGTTGTTGTAAATATAGTAGGTGTGTTCCTTGCCGTCCTTCACACCGCGGATGCGGCAGCCAATCGACGTCTTTCCGTGGTAGTTGGCGCCCAGCGACTTGGGATCCGGAAGCACCGCCTTCAGGAACTGAATCGGGACAATCTCGACCCCGTTGTAGAGGATCGGGTCGATACGTGCCATGCCGATATCCTGGATCACGCGCAGGTGCGTGAGGTACTCCTTGCCGAAGGTCATCCAGAAACGGGCCCGCTTGATCGTCGGATAGTTCTTCACCAGCGACTCGAGCTCCTCATGGTAGATGACATACGATTCACGCTCGCCGATCTCGGGATAGTGCAGCGGGCGGTGGATCTCGTGGGGCTCGGTCACCACCCACTGGCCGTTCTCATAGTAACGGCCCTTCTGGGTCACCTCGCGGATATTGATCTCGGGGTTGAAGTTCGTGGCGAAGGCCATGCCGTGGTTGCCGGCATTGCAGTCGACGATGTCGAGGTAGTGAATCTCGTCGAAATGATGTTTGGCGGCGTAGGCCGTGAAGATGGCCGTGACACCCGGGTCGAAACCGCAACCCAGGATGGCCGTCAGACCGGCAGCCTTGAAACGGTCCTGATAGGCCCACTGCCAGGAGTATTCGAAATGCGCCTCGTCCTTGGGCTCGTAATTGGCCGTATCGAGGTAGTTGCAGCCGCACTCCAGACAGGCATCCATAATGGTCAGGTCCTGATACGGGAGTGCCACGTTGACCACGATGTCGGGTTTGAAGGCCCGGAAGAGCTCGCACAACTGCGGTACGTTGTCGGCATCCACCTCAGCGGTTTTCACGCGGTTGCCTCCGATGGCCGCGGCAATGGCATCGCATTTGGATTTGGTTCGGCTGGCCAGCATCACATCCGTGAAGACCGGATTGGCAGCGATTTTCTGGGTCACCACCGTTCCGACGCCTCCGGCTCCGATAATCAGCGCTTTACACATATTTCACAAGGTTTAGAAGTAAATTTGCTTTTTCCGAGTACAAAATTATCTTTTTCTTCGAGCAAAACAAAATCGGCGCGGGAAATTTCACTCTGCCGGTCGGAACAGAACAACTTTCGAGACACAAGTCCGAACCCGCATACCGACGGGAGGAAGATTTTGCAAAAAAAACGTCCGGAGTATTGGATATTCAAAATAAATCCGTACATTTGCACCACCAAAACGGGAACACACCCTTTTGGCACGGGAGAATCCGTAGCTCAGTAGGTAGAGCACAACACTTTTAATGTTGGGGTCCTGGGTTCGAGCCCCAGCGGGTTCACAACTAATCCGGACAAATCCGGACAAAAATTAGCCAAATCTCACAATATCAGGGTATTGTGAGATTTTTTTATTGCATCGGTCCGCCAAATTCGGACACAAAACAGCCATATTTTGACAGAGTTTTGTGACCAATTCGTGACCGATTTTTATTTTCCAATTTTAGGTCACAAAAAGTCGCAAATTGGCAGTTTTCTGTCGCAATTTGTCTGTGTTTTATACTCCTCATTTTTAACTATTTACAATAACTTTACAACCTAAAGAATGAGGTTATGAAAAACACGTTCAAGGTACTCTTCTATGTGAAGAGAAACGCGGTCAAAAAGACCGGAAAAGCGCCAATTATTGCACGCATTACCGTCGATCAGGCCATCAGCCAGTTCAACACCCAACTGGAAATAGACCGGCGCTATGAGCTGACCAGGCGCCGGATCGAAGAGTTTATCAAATACAAGTATTCCGTGTCGGACATGCCGCTGAAGGATATCAACGTCCTGTTCGTCGAGAATTTCCTGCTCTTCAACGAAAATGTCCACGGCTGCAACCACAACACGGCCATGAAATTCGTTCAGCGGCTCCGAACCGTGGTTAATTTCGCCAAGAATGATATGCTCTTCGTTGATCCCTTCGGAAACTTCAAGGTCAAGTTCGAGCGCACCGACCGCGAATACCTGACCATGGAGGAGATTATGGCCATCTATCCCCTCCCGGCGGCTTGAACAGGTCCGCAACCTGTTTATCTTCAGCTGCTTCACGGCACTCTCCTATATCGACGTCTGCGAGCTGCAGCCCGATGACATCAGCACCGGCTTCGACGGCAACCTCTGGATCATCCGCAAACGGCACAAGACCAACGTAACGGCATCGATCCGTCTGCTGGATATTCCGATTGCCATCCTGAAAAAGTACAAGGGATTTACTGGCCCAAAAACTTGACCAGGCAGGTATCCGGAAACGTCGCAGAGCAATCCTCCCACAATGCTCTATACCGTAAAATCGAAGTCAATTACAATCAGGTTGAAAAGATGCTGTACATCCATTTCTCACAGAAAAAAGCTCTCGCGATGCTCTATAAACTGGAGAATGAAACACGCAATTTGATTGCTGTCAGTGAGAAGATTTTTGCCACAGTTCAAAAATTAAGACAAAATGATAGCCAACATAACTACCGGAAAGAGTGCGTATGGCATTCTGAATTACAATCAGTTGAAAGTCAACAAGGGAAAGGCTTCCGT
>NZ_CALUHA010000048.1:0-12815 GCF_944320325.1 Alistipes megaguti | reverse complement strand
ATCGTGCGCTTTCGAACGGCCGGTCGGGCGGCTGGCTCTTCACCGACGAGATCGTGGTCCGCTGATTTGCGGAGACTCCGATTGTGTTTGACCGAATTTATCCGTATTTTTGCGAAAAGTTTTTCTCGTGGAGAGCGAACGCGAAATATTGGAACGACTGGCGCGTGGAGATCGGACTGCTTTCGATGCTGTCTACTTGCATTATGCTCCCAAGATTGAGGAGATGGCTTTTTGGATGTTGAAAAACCGAGCCGAGGCCGAGGATGTCATGCAGTCCGTTCTGTTGAAGGTCTGGGAGCGGAGGGTCGAGATCGCACAGATGGAGCGGTTCTCCCGATATCTTTTCGTTATGACGAAAAACGCGATCTTCGACATCTACAACCATTCGCTCATCCATGAAAAATACAAACTTTCCCGATTGACCTCCGTTCACTATTTTCGTGATGATTCGCTGGACAAGCAGGTCGAAACCGATGACCTGACGCTGCTGATCTCCATTGCCGTCGACAAAATGCCCGATCAACGAAAGAGAATTTTCCAGATGAGTCGTTACGAAGGACTGTCGAACCGCGAAATCGCCGAAAAACTCCAAATCAGCGTCAAGACCGTCGAAAACCATATGACCGCAGCCCTCAATCAATTGCGGAGGTTGCTCGCCGTTATCTCGATTTTTTTCTGAAAACTCGCCGCCCGGACTGGGGGTTAGCCGCTTGTCGGTCGTTCTATATCATGTAATCGAAAACCCGAACCATGAAGAGCGACCGGATCAATGAACTCGTCCGTGGCTTCCTGCACGGAGATCTGCCGAAAGAGCTGCAATGGCTTTTCCGCCGGTGGATTCTCGCACCGACCGACCGGGAAGAGAAGGAGCAGGCCTTGTATCAGGCCTGGAATGACTTGCTGGAAAAACCCGTGACCGTTGATTATCGTTCCCGGCTTCCGGAGATGCATCGGAAAATCGAAGAGATGGAACATCCCGTCATCCGACCCCGTCTCGGAGGATGGCGGCGGTGGGTTGCCGTGGCGGCGCTGGTGGCGCTTGCCGTCGTGGGCGAGTATCTCTTTCTGAACTCCTGGTTCGAACACTCCGATTCGGTCTGTCTGGTCACGGCTCGCAACAGCAAGGGCGAGTTCCTGTTGCCCGACGGTACGACGGTCTGGCTCAACGGCGACAGCCGGCTGACCTATCCCGAATCGTTCGATGACCGGAACCGGCGCGTGGAACTCGACGGTGAGGCCTTTTTCCGGGTCAAACACGATGCCGAACACCCCTTCCTCGTCGATATGGACGTTATGCAGGTCGAGGTCCTCGGTACGGAGTTCGACGCCCGGCATCGTCTCGGATCCCGCTATGCCGAAACGATCCTTCAATCCGGAAAGATCCGGATTCTCGCTCCCGGACTCGAAAAGGAGATCCTCCTGTCTCCCGACGAACGCCTGCTCTTTGACCGCCAGACGGGCTGTTTCTCCGTATCGGCCGTCGCCGCAAGCGACTATTGCAGCTGGACGGCTCACCGGCTTGTCTTTGCAAACAAACCCCTCTCGGCCATCCTTGTCAACCTCGAACGGTGGTACAACGTCCGGTTTCTCCACGATGACTCGATCGACTTGTCGGCAAACCTCTCTTTCCAGATCCAATATGAATCCCTCGAAGAGACTTTGCGTCTGATCGAACGCATCGCACCGGTTCGTTACGAAATTCGGAACGACGTGGTATTCCTCGGCCCGAAATAATCTGAATGAGTTGTGAAAAACAAAAAAACGCTATGCCTATGATGAACTGACAGACGGAATAAAGATGGAGCGGGTGTCCCTACCACCCGCCCCGTGACTTAAAATTGAACCTGTCGTAGAACGAGCTACGAATGATGAACTTTAAATCGTTACAAAATTATGAAATTTTTTGGACAATCCGACGGCATTATCCCCTGGGGACGGTGTTTGTTCGTAAAATTTGTCTTGGTTTTGGCCCTGCTCCTCGTGACCCGGGGTGCCGTGGCGGCCAATCCCCCTGTAACTCTGCATCTGAAAGATGTTTCCGTTGCGGAACTGCTCCGCAGAATCGAAGCGCAGGGGCAATATACCTTTGCATACAACAATGCGGATATCGACCTGACGAAAATTGTCTCGATCGATGCCGATGCCTGGCCCGTCGAACGGGTCGTTTCGAAGTGTATTCCCGGCGTTCAGGTCTCCGTCGAACGGAACAAGGTCATCCTGACGCCCGTCCGGTCCGCTGAAAACCTGCCCCGCAGAATCTCCGGCAAGGTGGCCGATACGGCTGGAAATCCCGTCGTCGGGGCTACGGTTCTCTTCAAAAACGGCGAGACGGTCAAGGGTACGACCTCCGGCGTGAACGGGGATTTCATCTTTGAAGGTGTCACTCCCTCCGACCGCGCCGCAATCGAAGTCTCGTTCATCGGTTTCGAGACCCGGCGGATGCCGGTCGGGACGAAGACCTTCTTCGACATTGTCCTGAATGCTTCGCAGCAGAGTATTGACGAGGTGGTCGTCGTCGGGTACGGCGTCCAGAAGAAGGCGAACCTGACGGGTGCTGTCGCCACCGTTTCCCAGAAGGAGTTGAAGGACCGTCCCGTGTCGAATGTCGGGAGGGCCTTGCAAGGCGTAATCCCCAATCTTAACGTGACGCTCTCCTCGGGACAGCCCGGAGCCGGTGCTACCTATAATATCCGCGGTACAACCTCACCCAATGGCGGAAGCCCGCTGATCCTGATCGATGGCGTGGAGACCTATCCCGACCGGATCAATTCGAACGACATCGAGTCCATTACGGTCCTTAAAGACGCCTCCTCGGCAGCTATCTACGGTGCCCGCGGCGCATTCGGCGTCATCCTGATCACAACCAAGAGCGGCCGGTACAACGAACAGGCCGAGGTCTCCTACAACGGCTATTTCTCGGTGTCGAGTCCTACGACGTCCACTGATTTCGAAACCCGCGGTTACTATTCGGCCAAGATCGCTGACTTCTTCATGATGTCGACCCAGAATACGCCTTACACCTCCTACACCGAGAGCGACTACAAGGCGCTTTGGGAGCGGCGTAACGACAAGACTGAAAACCCCGCCCGGCCGTGGGTCATCACCGATACCCGCAACGGTCGCAAGCAGTATGTCTATCTGGCCAATTTCGACTGGTACAACTACCTCTATGACGACAGCCGTCCCACCTGGGACCACAACATCAACATCAAGGGCGGCACCAAGTCTCTCTCCTACATGGTCAGCGGCCGCTACTACCAGCAGAAGGGGATCAACCGCATCGAGCCCGACATGTTCAAATCCTATAATTTCCGCGTGAAGTTGCAGGCCGAGATCAAACCCTGGCTCACGATTGCCAGCAACACCAAGTTCTTCCAGTCGAACTACAAGTATTACGGCTACGAGGACGAGTACAACAACTTCCGCAAACCCACGCTGCACGCGCTGGCGTCGTTCGTCCCCGTGAATCCCGACGGCACTGCCGTGTCGCACACCTCGATGACCAACTCCTCGACGCACTACGTCATGGACGGTTACAACGCCATGATGCAGAAGGGAAAGAGCTTCGGAAACAAGAAGACCCAGGAGTTCACCACCACGTTCGAGGCCACGTTCAAGATCCACAAGAACTTCAACGTCAAGGCCGATTTCAGCTATACGCAGGGTTATCTCCACAACGACTACCGCAGCGTCAATGTCGAATATTCGCAGTATCCGGACGAGGTGCTGACCGAACCCGAGGGCAGTTTCCCGAACAGCTATAAGGAGGTTGTCTGGGACCAGAACTATTATGTGGCCGACGTGTACGGAACCTACAACAAAACGTTCGGCGGCAAGCATAACTTCACGGCCATTGCCGGATACAACTACGAGGCCAAGTATTACCGCGATCTGACGGCTGCCAACGACGGACTTCTCTCCGAGGATCTCTCGGACTTCAACTTGGCCAAGGGTACGACCAACTTCACGCTCAACGGCGGACGCAACGAATACGCCATCATGGGTTGGTTCTATCGGGTCGCCTATGACTACAACGGCAAGTATTTGGCCGAGGTGAACGGCCGTTATGACGGTACCTCGCGTTTCCCGCGTGGAAAGCGTTACGGCTTCTTCCCTTCGTTCTCGGCCGCTTACCGCATCAGCGAGGAGCCCTTCTTCGAACCGTTGCGCGAGGTGGTCGACAATCTGAAAATCCGCGTCTCCTACGGTTCTCTCGGAAACCAGCAGATCGGATACTACGACTTCATTCAGACCATCACGACGAAGGGCTCGATGGGAGGGTATTCGTTCGACGGAACGACTCTTGGACAACATGCCACCGTGAGCGATCCCGTCTCGGGCGACCAGACCTGGGAAAAGGTCATTTCCAAGAACCTCGGTCTCGATCTCAACATGTTCCGCAACCGCCTCTCCCTCACTGCGGATTTTTACATCCGCGATACCAAAGGTATCCTGGGCAAAGGCAAGTCCCTGCCCTCGATCTACGGCGCCTCGGAACCCCAGGTCAATGCCAACAACCTGCGTACGAAGGGGTATGAACTTTCGCTCGGATGGCGCGATTCGTTCAAGCTTGCCGGAAGCATGTTCAGCTACGGAATCGTCGGCACCTTCTCGGACTATACGGCCAAATATACCAAATGCGACAACCCCTCCGGCCTGATCGGGGACCCCTATGAGGGCAAAACCTACGGCGAAATCTGGGGATACAAGGTCGACGGACTGTTCCGGACCGACGAGGAGGCTGCCGAATATGCGGCGAATGTCGACCTGTCGACCGTCGCTGCTGGATGCTACTCCGCAACGGGTGCCTATGGAAAGGGCGTGCGGGCCGGTGATATTAAGTACCTCGACCTGAACGGCGATCATATCGTCAACGGCGGAAAGGGTACGCTGGAAGATTCGGGCGACCGGCGCGTGATCGGTAACTCCACGCCTCGGTATCAGTACGGTGCGACGTTCAATTTCTCCTGGTACGGCTTCGATTTCTCGATCTTCTTTCAGGGAATCGGACACATGGACTGGTATCCCGGAGCCGACAACATGCGTTTTTGGGGTCCTTACTGCCGTCCCTACGCCACGTTCATTCCCCGAAACTTCATGAGTCGGGTGTGGAGCGAGGAGAATCCCGATGCTTATTTCCCGCGGGCCCGCGCCTATACGTCGCTCAGCGCTGCACAAGGTACGGCCTATTATACCAACGATCGTTATCTCCAAAACCTGGCTTACTGCCGGTTGAAGAATCTCACGATCGGATATACGATCCCCAGGGCATGGACTTCGAAGGTCGGAATCAAGGAGTGCCGGATCTATTTCAGCGGCGAGAATCTCGCCACCTGGTCCGCCTTGAAGAGCGATTACCTCGATCCCGAACAGGCGGCGGCCGACTCCGACAAAAAATCCAACGTCTATCCCTGGTGCAAGACCTTTTCCGTCGGTCTGAATTTAACCTTCTAATGCGACTGCCGTTATGAAAAAATATCTTTTTTATCTGATTGCCGGTATTCTGCTTGGCGGGTTGTGCGCCTGCGAGGATCAACTCGACCGCTTCCCCAAGGATCGGCTTTCTCCGGAAAATTTCTTTCGTACGGAGGAGGAGTGCCAACTCTATACCAATGATTTCTATACGATGTTCCCCGACGGGGAGGACATCTACGGCGAATCGGCCGACATCATTGCCAAAAAGACACTGACCAGCGAGGTCCTGGGTAATCGTACCGTCCCCGCGACGGCCGGGACCTGGTCGTGGACCAAACTGCGCGACATCAACTTCTTCCTGCAATACTCCTCGAATTGCACCGATGAGGATATCCGGCTGGAATACGAGGGGCTGGCCCGGTTCTTCCGCGCCTGGTTCTATTTCGAGAAGGTGAAGTATTACGGCGATGTGCCCTGGGTCGACAAACCGATCGATGCCAGCGACCCGCTTCTGTTCGAAAAGGGACGCGATTCCCGGGAACTGGTCATGCAGAAGGTGATCGAGGATCTCGATTTTGCGATCCGTTACCTGCCCGTGGAGAAATCGGTGTACCGCGTGACACGCTGGACGGCTCTGGCGCTCAAAAGCCGTGCCTGCCTGTTCGAGGGCACTTTCCGGAAGTATCACGGCCTCGGCAATTTCGAAGACATCCTGAACGAATGCGCTGCTGCGTCGGAACAGTTTATCAGCGAGAGTGGATACGGAATCTATACCTCCGGGACCACACCGTATCTGGATCTCTTTTCGTCGCTCAAAGCCATCGACTCGGAGATCATCCTTGCACGGGCCTATAACTCGGCTATCGGTCTCAAACACGATGTGAACGGCTATCTGACCAGTATTACGATGGGGCGTCCCGGACTGTTGAAGAACATCGCCAACATGTATCTCATGAAGGACGGCACGCCGTTCACCTCGCAGCCCGGCTGGGAGACGATGTCGTTTGTCGAGGAGAGCCTGAATCGTGACGGGCGTTTCGCGCAGACACTCCGTACTCCCGGTTACAGGCGGATTGACGAGACGACCGAATCGGCGCCGAACCTCGCCGCGACGATGACCGGGTATCAGCTGGTGAAGTACCTCCAATCGGCCAAATACGACTCCTACAATGCTTCGATGAACGATCTGCCGTTGTTCCGCACCGCCGAAGTTTATCTCAACTACGCCGAGGCGAAGGCCGAATTGGGAACGTTGACGCAGAATGACATCGACCTGACGATCAAGCCACTGCGCGACAGGGCCGGTGTGGCGAATCTTTCGCTCGACGAAGCCAATGCCCATCCCGACCCCTATCTGGCTTCGGCCGAGACCGGGTATGCCAACGTAAGCGGGGACAACGCGGGTGTGATCCTCGAAATTCGCCGTGAACGGACCGTCGAACTGCTGATGGAGAACCTCCGCTATTGGGATATCATGCGCTGGAAGGAGGGCAAGCGTTTCGAAAAACCCTTCACCGGCCTCTATTTCCCCGGCACGGGCAGTTACGATCTGAACGATGACGGCGTGGACGATGTCTGCATCTGGTCGGGGACCAAGCCCGAAACCGAAGCCATCACCGTCTATGAACTCGGCAAGGATATCCTCCTGACCGAGGGCGACCACGGCAACATCATCATCCACACCACCTATACCCGGACCTGGAACGAGGAGCGGGACTATCTGTATCCCATTCCGACTGACGATCGGGTACTCACACAGGGTGCCATCTCCCAGAATCCCGGATGGAACGACGGACTGAACTTTTGAATGAAAACCACTTAAAACGAATTGCAATGAAACTTACCAGATTCATATTGGTGACCCTGTGCGGATGCAGCCTGGGTCTTTCGGCTACGGCCTGTTCCGATCTGAAAGGCGACAACTCCGATTTCAACTTCGGGGATACAACCTCCGACGTGCCGGAAAATCCCTATCAGGAGCAGGGATACGGACGGTTGCCCAATTCAGTGCGGCTGGCCACCTACAACACCCACCGTTGTGAGGGATGGACCCAGAACTCCGGAACCGACCGGGCCAACTACAACAATACGGCCAAGGTCATCTCGCTGATGGATCCCGACGTGATTGCCTTGCAGGAACTCGACAAAAATACCACCTGGCATGCGGCCGACCAGTTGCAGGAACTGGCCGACAGAACGGGGTTGAAACCCTATTACTGCAAGACGATCGACTATCGCGGCGGGGATTACGGCATCGGCATTCTGTGCAGGATGGAGCCCCGGAAGAGCTGCGAAGGCGATCTCCCGGGTGAAGAGCCGCGCAAGTTCTTCCTGGCGGAGTTCGATGATTTTATTTTCATCGCTACGCACTTCTGCCACAAATCCGAGGAAAACCGCAAGCGTTCGTTCGAGATCATCACGCAGTACATCGCTGAAAACTATGCCGCGTGGACAAAGCCGATCTATCTGGTCGGAGATCTCAATACTGCGAAACTCCCGGAGGCTGCGCTGGAATCCTGGCAGATCATCAGTACGTCGGCCAATACGTTCGTCAACTCCACCTCGCCGTCGAGGATCGACTACATCCTGGTCTACACGAAGAACAACCCTGTTTTCGAAGTGCTGGGAACGGCCGTGCCGTCGTATGAGCAGATCAACGTGATGACCGTGTCCGATCACCTCCCCGTATTGGTTGACCTCAAAAAGTAGACGAAGATGAAAAAGAATCTTTTGAATCGGTTCTTCCGGTGGTCGGCGGCTCTGACGCTGCTCCTCGCCACCGGGGCCTGCAAGGAGGAAGTTGAACTCCCCCGGGAGTCCATTTCGTTGAGTATGCATGCCATTCTTGCGCCGTCGTTCGCCACGTCGTTCTCGTTCGACATTCAGGCCAACTGCGGATGGCAGATCTCCATTGTCGGGGAGGATCCGTCGTGGATCAAACTCTCGGCGACGACCGATACCGGACTGGCTACCGTGACGGCCTCGTTGCTCGAAAACGACACGCCCGGAACCCGTTCGCTGACGCTGCGCGTCGCCGCCCGCCGGGATGCCTCCATCGCCGAGGAGATCCGTTTTGTCCAGGCTTCGGCTTCGGGGGAAGGTTATCTGGGCATCGCCGATCTGCGGGCGTTGGCTGCCGACGGTGACTATACCGTATCCGAGGCGCTCAAACTCCGCGGTGTGGTTGTGTCGAGCGTTCAGGACAACAACTATTTCGAGCAGTGTATTGCGCTCCAAAGCGCTCCGGAGCCCGGATGCGGAATTACGCTGCGCACCGACGAAACGCTCTATTACAACATGGGCGAGGAGTTGGAAATTGCACTGGAAGGGGCGGTTGTCGGCGTGAACCCGCAGACCGGAGTCATGGAACTCAAACCGCTGTCCGACGACCGGGTGACTCGTTCCGAAACGACGCAGGTGACTGTCGAGGCGCTGCAAATCTCCTATGAGGAGCTCTGCTCGGGAGACTACGAGTCGATGTATGTCGGGATTTATTCCCAGGTCTTTACTCCCGAAGACGGATCGTTGAGCGATCTGACGATGATGGACAACCCCTCGATGCAGGATCCCGACAACAACCGTTTCCGGATGCTGACCGATCAGGCCGCATCGTTCGGCATTGATCCCGTGCCGGACGGCAGCGGAATTCTCAAAGGCATCGTTGTCCCCGATGCCGGAACCTATGCTATCCGTCCGTGTACGGCCGGGGACAAGGAGCTCGACGGCCTGCGTTTCGGCGCTTCGGTCGGAATCCGTCTGCCCTATGTCTTCTCGCTCTATGCCGCTTCGCAGAACAACAAGGACTGCAAATACGTTACCGTGACCGACGGAACGTTCAGCAAACTGGGTTCCGACTTCAAGGTCGTGGACAAGAACGCCGACGTGGGTGTCGTTTTGACGGCCAAGGTCGCGCCGACCTCCAACAGCAGCTATTTCCGCTTGACGCATTGGGCCGATGAGGGTGCTCACGACAACATCCCCGCCAAGTCGATGGTGTACGGGCAGGATTCCTATTTCCTCTTTACGGTTCCGCTCGCGGAGGACATGCCTGCTACGCTGCGCATCTCGTTCGGAATGTCCGGGACGGGCGGCGCTCCGAAGAACTGGGCCCTGGCCTATTCGACCGACGGATCGCGGTATGTCACGCCGTCCGACAACTCGACGGCCATCTCTATTCCCGAACCTATCGCCAGCAGCGGTTACTTCTATTACTTTACCGTGAAGTTGACGCCGCAGGTGCGCCTCATGAAGGGGCAGACTCTCCTGTTGAAACTCTATCCGACGGACGATGTCAGCTGTAACGGCGGTACGGCCGGTTACAACTCCGATTCGCGCCTGCACTCATGTCTGGCCATCGAGGCGCTGCCGTCGTTCGAGACGCCGAAACCCGACGGAGCCCTCTATTTCGAGCCGTTCGACAACCTGACCGAGGGCCTCGACTATCTCTATGGCGACAAGTTGGCTGCGATGCTGAACTACTGCGGCAGCGACATCGCCAACTGGGACGAGTCGCAGAAGAACGGTCTGTCGGGAACCAACGTCCGGCAGCGTCCGGGCTATGCCCAGATCGGTTACGTCGAGTCGCAGGCCGTGAAGCGAGCCGAATATGTGAATCAGGTCGGCGCGTTGGTTACGCCGGTTCTCGGGGCTACGGGCACGCTGAATCTTTCGTTCAAGGCGATGGCATACAAAACCTGCTCGGACCGTCCTGACGCCAAACCCTCTGAACCCAAAGACAAGAAGGGTGATCTGACCTCGATTGTCGTCGAAGTGGTCGGCGGTGGTACGATCGACGGTGCGACAAAGAAGGTGGTTGACGGCCTGTCGACTTCGCAGTTCGATACCTGGTCGCTGACGATCGAGAACGCTACGGAAACCACCCAGCTGCGCTTTACGAGTGATGCCGCGGAGGAGGATTTCTCGCGCTGGTTCATTGATGATATTTGTGTAACCCGATAATATTTTTGCTCATGGATGGGGAGCGTCCGGCGTGTTGTGGCGCTCCCCGTCCTGATTCCGATACCATGATTCGCAAAATTTCGATTACTTTGGCGGCCGGATGTCTGGGGCTCTCGGTGGCCGCGCAGCAGTCGGTCGGTTGGGACGAGGCCTACCGGCAGGCCGACGCCCGGATTGCCGGGCTCACTTTGGATGAGAAGATCCATTTCATGCGGGGATACTCTTCGTTCTTCTTTTACGGAGTCCCCGAGAAGGGCATTCCTTACCTCTACCTTTCCGATGCGACGCAAGGTGTCCATCTGCGCAACAATCTTCCCGATACGACAATGGTCCGGCAACTGGCGCGTTCGACGGCGTTTCCTTCACCGGTCATGCTCGCTTCGACGTTTGACCCCGATCTGGCGTTCCGCTACGCCGAGGCCGTGGGTGAGGAGTGCCGTGCGGGCGGCATCGAGGTGCTGCTCGGCCCTGGCGTGAACATCGCGCGCAATACCCAGTGCGGACGTAATTTCGAATATCTGGGCGAGGATCCCTGCTTGGCATCCGCGTTGACGGCCGCCTATGTGCGGGGCATGCAGTCGACCGGGACGGCCGCTTGCCTGAAACACTTCATCGGCAACGAAACGGAGTTTTACCGCCGACGCTCGAACTCGCTGATCGACGAACGGGCGTTGCATGAAATCTACATGCCCGCATTCCGGGCCGGCATCGAGGCCGGGGCTGCTTATGTGATGACCTCCTACAACCAGCTCAACGGCGAATGGACCGGGCAGGATGCTTACGTCATCGGGAACCTCCTGCGTGGGGAACTCGGGTTTCGAGGTTGTGTGATGAGCGACTGGAGGTCGGTTTATGATACGGAAAAGATCGTCAAGTGCGGGCAGAATGTCGAAATGCCGGGCCGTCACGAATTTTTCGACGAAGTGCGGGCGTTGCTGCGCGATGGACGGATTACGGAGGCTGACATTGACCGGATGATCCGTCCCAACATCGCCACGGCGATTGCTTTCGGCCTCTACGATCGGGAGAAGTATCAGCCTGCGCTTTTGGAGCGCTTCCCGGAGCATGCCCGGCTGGCCGGTGAGGTCGCCGCAAAGGGCGCCGTGCTGTTGCGCAACAACGGCATCCTGCCGCTCGATCCAGGGCGCCGGATCCTGCTTACGGGACGCTTCCTCGATCAGGTCCCCCGTACGGGCGGGTGCTCATCGGCCTCGGCCGAGGTGCTGGGATACGACAATATTACGCTCGCCGAGGCCATGCGTGCGGAATTCGGTTCGAACGTGCAGGTCGTGGCACACCCCTCGCGCGAGCAGTTGGCCGAGGCCGATGTTGTTGTCCTTTCGGTCGGAACGATTGATGTCGAGTCCTTCGAGCGCCCCTTTGCGTTGCCCCGCGAGGAAGAGGCTTTTATCCGGATGGCCGTAGCGGCGAATCCGAATACGGTGATTCTGGTCAACACGGGATCGGGAATCCGCATGACCGGCTGGAACGACCGTGCTGCTGCCGTGCTCTGCGGCTGGTACCCCGGGCAGAACGGCATGACGGCGTTGGTGCAGATCCTCTCCGGAAAGATCAACCCTTCGGGAAAACTGCCCGTCACCATTGAGCGTGAATTTGCAGATTCGCCTGCTGCCGGAACTATGCCCGCCGGTGCGGAGTTCTATCACAAGGCTCCCAGAGCCTACAACGAAGCTTTGATCGGGGTATATGACGTCGATTATGCGGAGTCCGTTCTGGTGGGTTACCGCTGGTATGAGACCAAGGGGATTCGGCCGCTCTATCCGTTCGGTTTCGGGCTTTCCTACACCTCGTTTGCTTTGTCGAAACCCCATGCTGCCAAACTCTTCCCCGAGAAGGACGCGTTGAAGGTTCGCATCACTGTGACCAACACGGGGAAGCGTGCCGGTGCGGAGGTCGTGCAGTTGTATGTCTCGCAACGGAATCCCTCCGTGTTGAGGCCGGTGAAGGAGTTGAAGGACTTCCGTCGTGTCGAACTGGATGCGGGGGAGAGCCGCGAGGTCGTTTTCGACCTCGATCGCGAGGCGCTGGCTTTCTGGGATGATGTGAAGCATGGCTGGAGGGTTGATTCCGGTGAGTATATACTTTCGCTCGGAACCTCCTCTGCGGACATCGACTTCGAATTGCCCGTGCGGGTAAAATAGCCACAGGTTTCCTGCACGAACCCGATTTCCCATCCGTGTGCAGGTGTTGCTGCCGCAATCCGGCGCTTTCCGATTGTTCTCGGGGCGCCGGATTCTTTTTTGCTGCGTTGGGCGAACCTGCGCGGACCTTCCGAAGATTGGCCTGCGCCGTCTGGTCTCTGTGGTTACTCCGATCGGGTTGCACGATGGAGCGCAGTATTGTTTTTTTTCGTATTTTTGGTGCGGATAAATTGTCGCTTGATTATGTCGTGTGATGCCGATTGTCGTAAACGGGAGATT
>NZ_CALUHA010000047.1:0-13098 GCF_944320325.1 Alistipes megaguti | reverse complement strand
TCGATCTTCATGTACTGTCTCGAACTGCTGGTTGCCTTCCTGCAGGCCTACGTCTTCACGATGCTCTCGGCCGTCTTCATCGGACTGGCCCAGGAGCGTCCCGAAAAGCACGCCGCCGAAACGGCCGACAACCACTGATCGCATACGAAAACGACTCACAAAACAAAAACTGATAAAAACTCAAACAGCTATGGAAAGTTTAGGTATTCTGGGCGCTGCAATCGGCGCAGGTCTGGCCGTCATCGGCGCAGCATTGGGTATCGGTAAAATCGGAGGTTCGGCCATGGAGGCCATCGGCCGTCAGCCCGAAGCCGCCGACAAGATCCGTACCAACATGATCATCGTTGCGGCCCTGATCGAGGGTGTTGCCCTCTTCGCCGTGGTAGTCTGCTTCCTGGCACTCTAATCCCAAAAATCGGTACGTGCCATGGGACTTCTGCAACCCGAATCGGGACTGCTGTTCTGGATGACGCTCGCCTTCGTGGTGGTCCTCGTCGTGCTGGCCCGCTACGGTTTCCCGGTCATCGTCAAGGCCATCGAGTCGCGCAAGGAGTATATCGACTCGTCGCTCGATGCCGCCCGGGAAGCCGAGCAGAAATGCGCCACGCTCGAGGCCCGCAGCCGTGAGATCATCAATGAGGCCGAGGTCCGGCGCAACGAAATCCTGCGGGAGGCCGACACCGAACGCAAACAGATTCTGGCCGACGCCCGTCAGAAGGCCGAAAGCGAAGGCGCCCGACTCCTCGAAAAGAGCCGCCTGCAGGCTGAAACCGAACGGGCCGCCATCCTGGCCGAAGCCAAACGGGAGATCGCCGCGCTGGCCGTGGCCATCACCGAACGCATGCTGCGCCAGGATCTCGACAACCGGGAGGCCCAGACGCAGCTGGCTTCGCGCCTGATGGAGGAGTTCGATCCGAAAAACCGCAAGACATGGACACCGGATTGATCGCCCGCCGCTATGCCCGGACCCTGGCCGACTTTGCCGAATCGAAGGGTGAGATGAAACGGGTGGCCGAAGAGGCCGAAGCGTTCATCGAAGCCTACAACGGCAACATGGAACTCCGCGAGGTGCTCACCTCGCCGGTCCTGACGGCCGACGCAAAGCTCGATGTCGTGCGCAAGGCCTTCGATCACGAACTTTCGGCTTCGTTCGAAGGCTTCCTGCGGCTGGTCATCCGCCATCACCGCGAGAAGTGGCTCTGCTTCATGCTGCCGGCCTTCGTCGGCATCTACAAGCAGCGCTGCGGCATCGTCGACATGACGCTCACAACGGCCGCCGAGGTCGACGGTGATTTCGTCAACCGGCTCTCGGCCCAGGTCGGCACAGTCACGCACAGCCGCGAGGTCCGCGTCCACCGCAAGGTCGATCCGTCGCTCATCGGCGGCTTCCGCTTCCGCATCGACGACCGGCTGCTGGATGCCAGCATCGCCACGCAGCTTCGCCGCGTAGAACAGAAACTGGGCAGACTGCCCGAAAGAAAGATTTGAACATGAACAACAAAGAGAGAATAAAACCATCGGAAATCTCCGAAGTGCTCCTCTCCGAGCTCCAGGGGGTGGACCTCTCGGCACAGTATGCCGAGGTGGGCACCGTGCTGCAGGTCAGCGACGGCATGGTGCGGATCTACGGTCTGCAGAATGCCGAGGCCAACGAGCTGCTGGAGTTCGAGAACGGCATGCGCGCCGTGGTGATGAACCTCGAGGAGGACAACGTGGGTGCCGTGCTGCTGGGCTCGACCGACCGCGTCGAGGAGGGCGATCTGGTGCGCCGCACCGGTCGTACGGCCTCGATCCAGGTGGGCATGGGCATGCTCGGACGTGTGATCGATCCGCTGGGACAGCCGATCGACGGACTGGGCGAGATCGCGGGCGAACGCCTCGAACTGCCGCTCGAACGCAAGGCTCCGGGCGTGATCTTCCGCCAGCCGGTGACCGAACCCCTTCAGACCGGCATCAAGGCCATCGACGCCATGATCCCCATCGGCCGCGGACAGCGCGAGTTGATCATCGGCGACCGTCAGACGGGCAAGACCGCCATCGCCGTCGATACGATTCTGAACCAGCGTTCGAACTTCGAAGCCGGCGATCCGGTCTACTGCATCTACGTGGCCGTGGGGCAGAAGGCCTCGACGGTCGCCTCGCTGGTCGAGACGCTGCGGGCCCATGGCGCACTGGACTACACGATCATCGTGGCCGCCACGGCCGCCGATCCGGCCGCCATGCAGTACTTCGCCCCCTTTGCGGGTGCGGCCATCGGCGAGTTTTTCCGCGATACGGGCCGCCACGCGCTGGTGGTTTACGACGACCTCTCGAAGCAGGCCGTGGCCTATCGGGAGGTATCGCTCGTGCTGCGCCGTCCGTCGGGCCGCGAAGCCTATCCGGGCGACATCTTCTACCTGCACTCGCGTCTGCTGGAGCGTGCCGCCAAGATCATCGGACAGCAGGAGGTCGCCGAGCAGATGAACGACCTGCCGGAATCGCTGCGCGGCAAGGTACGCGGCGGAGGTTCGCTGACGGCCCTTCCGATCATCGAAACCCAGGCCGGCGACGTCTCGGCCTACATCCCGACCAACGTCATCTCGATCACCGACGGCCAGATCTTCCTCGATACGAACCTCTTCAACCAGGGCAACCGACCGGCCATCGACGTCGGTATCTCGGTATCGCGTGTGGGCGGCAGCGCCCAGATCAAGGCCATGAAGCAGGTGGCCGGAACGCTGAAGATCGACCAGGCGCAGTACCGCGAACTGGAATCCTTCTCGCGCTTCTCGAGCGATCTGGACCCCGTAACGGCAGCCACGCTCGACCGCGGCCGCAAGAACACGCGTCTGCTCGTGCAGCCGCAGTACAGCCCGCTGTCGGTCGAGGAGCAGATCGCCGTCCTCTACTGCGGCACGCACGGACTGCTGCGCGAGATTGCCATCGAACAGGTCCCCGAGTTCGAACACCTGCTGCTCGAACGGCTGCACACGACGGATATCCCCGAAGCGCTGCACAAGGGACAGCTCGACGAGGAGCTCGGCAAACGGATCGAATCGCTGGCCGCCAGTGTCACGACGGCCCTGAAGGCTAAAGCTTAAGGTCATGGCTGCGCTCAAAGAGATCAAGGCCCGGATCGCCTCGGTGGGCGGCACGCTGAAGATCACTTCGGCGATGAAGATGGTCGCATCGGCCAAACTGCACCACGTGCAGTCGGAGGCCGAGGCGCTGGCCGTCTACGAACGCCAGCTGGGCGCGATCACCGAGGCGTTGTTCCGCTATGCCGACGAGGAGCAGATCGAATCACCGCTGACGCTGCCCCACAAACTGCAGCAGCGGGCCGTCGTCGTGGCCGTGGCTTCGGACGGATCGCTCTGCGGAGGATTCAACGCCGAGGCCATCCGGCAGTTGGAACACACGCTCGAAGCGCTGCGCGGTGAGGGATTTCAGCAGATCGAGGTGTGGCCCGTGGGGGAGAAGATGCTGGCCCATGTCCGCAAGAGCGGCTTGACGTTCAACGACTCGTTCCACACCCTCTCGGGTCATCACGACTATGCGGGAGCGGTTCGCCTGGCCGACCGGCTGATGGAGGACTTCGAAGCGGGAAGAGTCGACCGCGTGGTGCTGGTCTACAACCACTACGCCTCGATGAGCCGCCAGACGCCCCGCAGCGAGACGCTGCTTCCGCTGAAGGCGCGTCCGGGCGAGGGGCAGACGCTTTCCGAAGCGGACTACATCTGCGAGCCGTCGCCCCGCGAACTGCTCCGTGAACTGCTGCCGCTCGCGGTCCGCACCCGCATGTACGAGGTGCTGCTCGACAGCGCCACGGCCGAACACGCCGCCCGTACGGTGGCCATGCAGACCGCTTCGGACAATGCCCAGGAGCTGCTCGACGAGTTGAAACTCTTCTACAACAAACAGCGTCAGCAGGCCATCACCAACGAGCTGGCCGACATCGGTCAGGCCGATTAGGCGCCCGAAAACGGGCCGCGCATCTTCCAAGGGCGTCGGCGGGTCGCATCAGATCCGCCGACGCCTTTTTCGTGAGCCGGCGGCAGGGACGAGGTCGAATTGTGAATTTTTTAACAATTCATCGGGCCGGAGGTTGTATATCTTGAAGAAATTGCCTACTTTTGGGCTGAAATTCGGGCCCGTAAACCCGAATCCCGATTCCAGGCCCACAGGCCCGGAATCCCCAAACCGTAGAGACACTGAAACACTCAAAAATCTGAATCAATGGATCATCTGAAAATTGCGGGTCCGGCACTTCCGGACATGCCCTGGGAGGAGCGTCCCGCAGGGTCGAACGAAGTCATGTGGCGTTATTCGGCCAACCCGATCATCGGCCGTCATGCCCTTTCGACCTCCAACTCGATCTTCAACTCGGCCGTCGTGCCCTTCAAGAAGGGCAAGTACAACTTCGCCGGCGTCTTCCGCTGCGACGATACGAACCGCCGCATGCGCATCCACGCGGGCTTCTCCGTGGACGGCATGAAGTGGGACATCCAGGAGGAGGATTTCCATCTCGAAGGGGCCGATCCCGAAGTGGGCGAGTGGGTCTACGGCTACGACCCGCGCGTGGCAAAGATCGACGACAAGTACTACGTAACGTGGTGCAACGGCTACCACGGTCCGACGATCGGCGTGGCCTGGACCGACGACTTCGAGACGTTCCACCAGCTGGAGAACGCCTTCCTCCCGTATAACCGCAACGGCGTGATGTTCCCGCGCAAGATCAACGGCCGCTTCGCCATGCTGTCGCGTCCGAGCGACACGGGTCATACGCCCTTCGGCGACATCTTCTATTCGGAGAGCCCCGATCTGGAGTTCTGGGGACACCACCGTCATGTGATGTCGCCCGCGGCGTTCGAGGTTTCGGCCTGGCAGTGCATGAAGATCGGCGCCGGCCCGATTCCGATCGAAACATCCGAGGGGTGGCTGCTGTTCTACCACGGCGTGCTGCGCTCATGCAACGGCTATGTCTACGCCTTCGGCTCGGCGCTGCTCGACCTCGACCAGCCGTGGAAGGTGCTGGCCCGCAGCGGCCCGTATCTGATTTCGCCGCGCGAGACGTACGAGTGCATGGGCGACGTGCCGAACGTCACGTTCCCCTGCGCGGCGCTGCACGACCCCGCAACGGGGCGCGTGGCCGTCTACTACGGATGCGCCGATACGGTCACCGGGCTTGCCTTCGGATACATCCCCGAGATCATCGAATTCACGAAGAAAAACTCGATCCTCTGATGTTGCTGCGACGAACGCTCATACTGGCTGCGCTCGCCGCAGCCTTTTTCCGCACCCAGGCACAGGGTGCGGAACCGGCGGCGTGGGTCGACCCCTTCATCGGAACCACCAACTTCGGAGCCACGAACCCCGGTGCCGTCCTTCCGAACGGCATGATGGCCGTGGTGCCGTTCAACGTCATGGGCTCCGACAAGAACGTCTATGACAAGGATGCCCGCTGGTGGTCGACCCCCTACGAATTCCACAACAAGTTCTTCACGGGTTTCGCCCACGGAGCGCTGAGCGGCGTAGGATGTCCCGACATGGGATCGCTGCTGACAATGGCCACGACGGGCGAACTGCGCCCCGACTACCGCGAATACGGCTCGGAGTACAGCGACGAGGTGGCCTCGCCGGGCTACTACGCCGTGAGCCTCTCGAAATACGGCATTCGGGCCGAAGCCACGGCCACGGCCCGCACGTCGGTCGAACGCTATACGTTCCCCGAAGGCAAGGGCAACCTGCTGCTGAATCTGGGCGAGGGGCTCACGAACGAATCGGGGGCCATGGTGCGCCGCGTGAGCGATACGGAGATCGAGGGCATGAAGCTGCTCGGCACCTTCTGCTACAACCCGCAAAAGGTCTTCCCGGTCTACTTCGTGCTGCGGGTCTCGAAGGCGCCGCGGGCTGCGGGCTACTGGAAAAAGCAGCGCCCGATGACGGGCGTCGAGGCCGAATGGACGCCCGATAACGGCCGCTACAAGTTCTATAACGAATACGGCTGCGAGATGGCAGGCGACGACATCGGCTACTGGTTCACGTACGACGACCTCGCGGCGGGCGAGCAGATCGAGGTGCGGATGGGTATCTCGTATGTCTCGATGGAGAACGCCCGGCTCAATCTGGAGGCCGAGCAACCGGACGGGGCGACCTTCGATGCGATCCACACCGCGGCCCGATCCCGCTGGAATGCCGATCTGGGGCGCATCCGCGTCGAGGGCGGCACGGACGACCAGCGCAAGGTCTTCTACACGGCGCTCTACCATGCGCTGATCCACCCGAACCTCCTGAACGACGTCAACGGCGAGTACCCCTTAATGGAGCACTCGGGACGCGTGGGCGTCACGTCGGGCGACCGCTATACGGTCTTCTCGCTGTGGGACACCTACCGCAACGTCCACCAGCTGCTGACGCTGGTCTATCCCGAGCGGCAGGTGGAGATGGTGCGCTCGATGATCGACATCTCGCGCGAGTGGGGTTGGATGCCCCGCTGGGAGCTCTACGGCCGCGAGACCTTCACGATGGAGGGCGACCCGGCCATTCCGGTGATCGTCGACACCTGGATGAAGGGGCTGCGCGATTACGACATCGAGGCGGCCTATGCCGCTTTCCGCAAGTCGGCCACCACGCCCGGCGCGCAGAACCCCCTGCGGCCCGATATCGACCCCTACATCGAGCGGGGCTACATTCCGCTGGGAGTCTACTCGCAGGATCTTGCGGGTGACCTCTCGGTCTCGCACGCCCTGGAGTACTACGTGGCCGACGCGGCACTGGCCCGGCTGGCCGATTCACTCGGTCACCGGGAGGATGCGCAGATGTTCCGCCAGCGCTCGCTCGGGTACCGCCACTACTACGACAAGGAGTACGGCACGCTGCGTCCGATCAACGGGGACGGCACGTTCCTCACGCCGTTTGATCCGAAGGCCGGCGAGAACTTCTCGACGGCACCCGGCTTCCACGAAGGATCGGCCTGGAACTATACGTTCTATGTGCCGCACGATGTCGAGGGACTCGTAAAGTTGATGGGCGGCCGCAAACGCTTCGTCGAGAAGCTGCAGGCGGTCTTCGACGAGGGACACTACGACCCGGCCAACGAGCCCGACATCGCCTATGCCTATCTCTTCAGCCGCTTCCCCGGCGAGGCGTGGCGCACGCAGCGGGAAACTCGGCGGCTGCTCGACAAATACTTCACCGTCAAGCCCGACGGCATCCCGGGCAACGACGACACGGGAACAATGTCGGCCTGGGCCGTCTTCACCATGCTGGGCTTCTATCCCGACTGCCCGGGCGAGCCGGCCTACACGATCACCACTCCGACGTTCGACCGGGCCGAGATCGACACGCCGCAGGGCGTGCTGACAATCGAGAAGCGCGGCGAAGGATACATCCGCCGCATGACACTCGGAGGCAAACCCCTGACGACCTACCGCGTGGACCACGACGAACTGCTGCGCGGCGGTCAACTGACCCTTGAACTTCAAAACTCGAAACATCAATGAGAATCACACACTTGCTGAGCACAGCGGCATTTGCCGTCCTGCTGGCCGCCTGCTCACAGCCACAACCCGCGGAGAGTCTGACCCGCTGGGTCGACCCCAAAATTGGAACCGGCGGCCACGGACACGTCTTCGTCGGCGCCAACGTTCCGTTCGGACTCGTACAGGTGGGCCCGACGAGCATCCCGCAGGAGTGGGACTGGGTCTCGGGCTACCACGCTTCGGACTCAACGGTGATCGGCTTCTCGCACACGCACCTCAGCGGTACGGGAATCGGGGACCTCTTTGACGTGACGCTGATGCCCGTCGTCGGAGAGGTCGTCTGTGCCCGCGGCACGGAGGAGGATCCCGCCTCGGGCCTCTGGTCCTATGCCGACCGCACGAAAGAGGTGGTCCGTCCGGGCTACTACTCGGTGCCGCTCCTGCGTTACGGCGTCAAGGCCGAGATGACCGCCACGTCGCGTGTCGGTCTGCACCGCTACACCTTCCCCGCAGCGGAGAATGCCGCCGTGGTCTTCGACCTCGAGAACGGCGGCTGCTGGGACAAGGCCACCGAGACAGGTTTCCGCTTCTCGGACGACAGTACGCGTATCTGCGGCTGGCGTTACTCGGAAGGGTGGGCCAAGGACCAGCGGGTCTATTTCGTGGCCGAGTTCTCGAAGCCTGCCAAAGCGATTACCTACCTGCAGCCGGGTGAGTTGGACGATTCCAAGATGCCCCGGGTCAACGCCCGTTATGCCCGTGTGGATTTCGACACGGCGGAGGGCGAACAATTGCTTGTGAAGGTGGCCCTGTCGCCCGTAAGCATCGAGGGTGCGGAGGCGAACCTGGCGGCCGAACTCCCGGGGTGGGATTTCGAAGCCGTCGCTGCGGCGGCCGATGCCGCCTGGAACGAGGAGCTCTCGCGGGTGAAGATCTCAACCCCGGACGAGACCGCGAAGCGGATCTTCTACACGGCGCTCTACCACACGATGGTGGCCCCGTCGGAGTTCTGCGACGCCAACGGCGACTACCGCGGAGCCGACGGCCAGGTGCACGAAAACCCCGGCTACACGACCTACACGACCTTCTCACTGTGGGATACCTACCGCACGGCCATGCCGCTGATGACGCTGCTCCATCCGGGCCGCATGCCGGACATCATCAACACGATGCTGGCCATTGCCGACGAACAGGGCCGTCTTCCGGTCTGGCACCTCTGGGGCAACGAGACGGACTGCATGGTGGGCAACCCGGGAATCCCCGTGGTGGCCGACGCCATCGTCAAGGGAATCGGGGGCTTCGACCGTGAGCACGCCTTCGAGGCCATCCGCAAGACGGCGATGAATCCCGACCGCGGCAACGGTCTGCGCATGAAGTTCGGCTACATTCCGTGTGATCTGTTCAACGAGGCCGTGGCCTACGACATGGAGTATGCGCTGGCCGACGGAGCCGCCGCCCGCGCAGCCAAGGCGCTGGGCAAGGAGGAGGACGAAGCCTACTTCACGAAGCGCAGCCACTCGTACCGCCACTACTTCGACCCTTCAACGGGCTTCATGCGCGGGCGCGACAGCCGCGGCGGATGGCGCACGCCGTTCAATCCGTTCGCCTCGACGCACCGCGCCGACGACTACTGCGAAGGCAATGCCTGGCAGTATACGTGGCTTGCCCCGCACGACGTCAAGGGGCTCGAGGGGTGTTTCGGAAGCCGGGCGCGGATGCTCGAAAAGCTCGATTCGCTCTTTACGGTCAGCTCCCTCATCCACGGCGACGCCACCTCGCCCGACATCACGGGCCTGATCGGTCAGTATGCCCACGGCAACGAGCCGAGCCACCACATCCTCTACCTCTACACGATGCTGGGCCAGCCGTGGAAGACGGCCGACCGGGTGCGCGAGGTGCTGACGACGCTCTACCACGACCAACCCGACGGACTCTCGGGCAACGAGGACGTAGGGCAGATGTCGGCCTGGTACGTTCTCTCGTCGCTGGGCATGTACGAGGTCGAGCCGGCCGGAGGCCGCTACTGGTTCGGAGCTCCGCTGTTCGACCGGGCCGAGATTCGGGTGCCGGGCGGAGTCTTCACCGTCGAGGCCCGCAACCTTTCGGCCGAAAACCGCTACATCCAGCGCGTATGGCTCAACGACCAGCCCTACACGAAAGGGTGGATCTCGCATACGGACGTGATGAAGGGCGGCAGTCTGGTCTTCGAGATGGGTTCGGAGCCCAAGGTCTGGTACTGCGCCGACGAGCCCGAGACGTATGCCGACCAGCGCCCTGCGGAGGGGGAACGACTTTTTAAGTCGGAAGCCGTTGAAGAGGAGATCGCCCGCGTGTGCGGTCTGCTGACCAACGAACGTCTGCGCTGGATGTTCGCCAACTGCTTCCCCAACACGCTCGACACGACGGTTCACTACCGCGAGGACGAGGAGGGCACCCCCTCGACCTATGTCTATACGGGCGACATCCCGGCCATGTGGCTCCGCGACTCGGGGGCCCAGGTTTGGCCCTACGTGCAGCTCTGCCCGCGCGACCCGAAGCTGCAGAAGATGATCGCCGGCGTCATCCGCCAGCAGATGCGGCTCATTGCGATCGACCCCTATGCCAACGCCTTCAACGACGGACCGACGGGTGCCGGCGAGGATGTCGGCTATCCGGGCAACACCCAGAACCCGTGGGTCTTCGAGCGCAAGTGGGAGATCGACTCGCACTGCTATCCGATCCGCCTGGCCCATCACTACTGGAAGACGACGGGCGACACGTCGGTCTTCGACGAGGCCTGGGTCGGGGCGATGCGGGCCATCCTCGCCACGCTGCGTGAACAGCAGATGAAGGAGGGCCCCGGCGACTACATCTTCCTGCGCGTGACGGACCGTCAGCTGGACACCCGCTGTCACGTCGGACGCGGCAATCCGGTGAAACCCGTCGGGCTGATCGTGTCGGCCTTCCGGCCGTCGGACGACGCCACGACCTTCGGCTTCCTCGTGCCGTCGAACTTCATGGCCGTCACGTCGCTGCGCAAGGCAGCCGAGATTCTCGCAACGGTCAACGGCGAGAAGGAGCTGGCCGACGAGTGCACGGCACTGGCCGACGAGGTGGCCGAGGCCCTGCAGAAGTATGCCGTGGTCGAACATCCGGAATACGGACGGATCTACGCCTTTGAGGTCGACGGCTTCGGCAGCGTGCAGCTGATGGACGATGCCAACGTGCCGTCGCTGCTGGCGATGCCCTATCTGGGCGACGTCGAGCGCACGGATCCCGTCTACGAGAATACGCGGCGCTTCGTCTGGAGCGAGGCGAATCCCTACTTCTGGCGCGGTGAGGCCGGCGAGGGGATCGGCGGTCCGCACATCGGCGTGGAGATGATCTGGCCGATGAGCATCATGATGCGGGCCTTCACCTCGACCGACGACCGGGAGATCCGCGACTGCATCGTCGCCCTGATGACCACCGACGCCGGCACGGGATTCATGCACGAGGCCATCTCGCGCCACGACGCCGCGAACTTTACCCGGCCGTGGTTCGCCTGGCAGAACACGCTCTTCGGCGAGCTGATCCTCAAGCTGGTCAACGAGGGCAAAATCGATTTGTTGAACTCCATAAACTGATAACCGAACCCGATGAAACAATTTTGGATCCTGGCCTGCGCCCTGGGTGCGGCGGCCTGCTGCGAGACTCCGCAACAGCAAACGGCCCTGCGCCCGAGCGAGTACGTCACCACGCTCATGGGCACGCAGTCGGAATTCGCCCTCTCGACGGGCAACACCTATCCGGCCGTGGCCCTTCCGTGGGGCATGAACTTCTGGACGCCCCAGACGGGCAAGATGGGCGACGGCTGGGCCTACACCTACAACGCCCACACCATCCGCGGACTGAAACAGACCCACCAGCCCTCGCCGTGGATCAACGACTACGGCCAGTTTGCGGTGATGCCCGTGCGCGGCAACGACAAACTGGACGAGGAGTCGCGTCAGAGCTGGTTCTCGCACCAGTCCGAAGAGGCAAAGCCCTATTACTATTCGGTCTACCTGGCCGACCATGACATCGTGGCCGAGGTGACCCCGACCGAACGGGCCGCCGTGATGCGCTTCACCTTCCCCGAATCCGGAGAGTCGGGCGTTGTGGTCGATGCCTTCGACCGCGGTTCGCGCGTGGAGATGGTCGACGACCACACCCTGGCAGGCTACACGACGCGCAACAGCGGCGGCGTGCCCGAAAACTTCCGCAACTGGTTTGTCATCCGCTTCGACAAGCCCTTCTCGGCCGTCGAACTGACGGACAACCCCGCCTCCTACAAGGCCGGCAGCCGGCTGCTCAAGCCCGAGGGCGGCAAGGTTGCGGAGGGCGACCATGCCGTGGCCAAGGTCCACTTCACGACCCACCGCGGTGAACGGGTGACGTTGCGCATCGCCTCGTCGTTCATCTCGCCGGAGCAGGCTCTTCGCAACCTCGAAACCGAACTCGGAGCGGATGATTTCGAGACGGTGAAGGCGAAGGCGCAGGCCCGCTGGGACGAGGTGCTCGGACGTATCGAGGTCTCGGGCGGCAGTGTCGACCAGCTGCGCACCTTCTACTCGTGTCTCTACCGCTCGACGCTCTTCCCGCGCAAGTTTTACGAGATGGATGCCGCGGGGAATCCGATCCATTACAGCCCCTACAACGGTGAGGTGCGGCCCGGATACATGTACACCGACACGGGCTTCTGGGATACGTTCCGCTGTCTGTTCCCGCTGCTGAATCTGGTCTATCCGTCCATCAACGCCGAGATCCAGGCCGGACTGGCCAACACGTGGCGCGAGAGCGGCTTTCTGCCCGAGTGGGCATCGCCCGGACACCGCGGCTGCATGGTGGGCAACAACTCGGCATCGGTCGTCTCGGACGCCATTCTGAAGGGCATCACCCCGGCCGAAGATGTCGAGGAACTCTATGACGCCATGCTGAGCGGCCGCATGCAGGTTCATCCGACCGTATCGTCAACCGGCCGCCTCGGCCACGAGTACTACAATTCGCTGGGATACGTCCCCTACAACGTCGGAATCAACGAAAACGTGGCCCGCACGCTGGAGTATGCCTACGACGACTGGTGCATTGCCCAGGTGGCCCGCAAGCTGGGCCGTACGGAGGATGCCGAACTGCTCGAAAAGGCGGCGCAGAACTACCGCAACGTCTTCGACCCGGAGACGCGGCTCATGCGCGGCCGCAACGAGGACGGCACGTTCCAGACGCCGTTCAGCCCCTACAAGTGGGGCGACGCCTACACCGAAGGCAATGCCTGGCACTACACGTGGTCGGTCTTCCACGACGTCGAGGGTCTCGCAGAGTTGATGGGCGGCAAAGCCGAATTCTCGAAAATGCTGGATTCGGTCTTCGTCGTTCCGCCCATTTACGACGACAGCTACTACGGACAGCGCATCCACGAGATCACCGAGATGCAGGTGGCCAACATGGGCAACTACGCCCACGGCAACCAGCCCGCGCAGCACATGATCTACCTCTACGACTACGCCGGCAAACCGGCCAAGGCCCAGTACTGGGTGCGTGAGGTGATGAACCGCCTCTACAAGGCACAGCCCGACGGCTACTGCGGCGACGAGGACAACGGCCAGACCTCGGCCTGGTACGTCTTCTCGGCCCTGGGATT
>NZ_CALUHA010000046.1:0-13815 GCF_944320325.1 Alistipes megaguti | reverse complement strand
CGCGGCGTTTGGCAATGATGCCCTCGCCGACGTTGCCGATCGAGTAGATGTAGAGGTGCGGTGTGGCTCCAACCAGCGCGTCGGGCCAGTCGCTGCCGCTCAGGGCCACCTGTTTGCGGGGCGTGAACTCCAGACTGCCGTGCGTACCGAAGTGGATGATGGCATCAGCGCGGAAAGCGTAGCGGGCCCAAAGGTACGAGGCAATGTAGGCGTGGGGCGGCGCGGCGTCGGTGCCGTGGACGATGGCGAAGTCGTCGTCGCCCGCCCCGGCCGCCAGCTGCGGCAGCAGCACGATATTGCCCAGTTCGATGCGCGGCAGCGCCAGCCGTCCGGCGTCATCGGACAGATAGCCGCCCGGGAATTCGCCGTCGAGAGCCCGGACCTCCTCCATCTGTTCCGCCGGCACGGCATCGGAGGTCCACGCGGCATACTCCTCGGAGGTGATGAGCGCCGGTTTGCCGTTTTTCAGAAATTCGGCCTTGGCACCGTGGGCATAGTCGTTGAAGACGGCTCCCTGCTGCTGGATGAGAGCCGCCAGCCCTTCCGGCGTCGCGGGGAGATGCTCCACGCGGTAACCCTCGCCGCGGAGCCGTACGAGCAGGTTGTAGAGCGACGGCGTGACCTCCATACCCGAGGCCGTCAGGGTATTTTGCCCCGGGCCCTTGTAGTAGTAGATCGCTATGCGCTTCTCACTGTTGGGTTTGCGCTGCAGGGCAATATGGAGGTTCACCGTCTCGACGAAGCGTTCCAGCCGCTCGGGGATGGCATGAACCTGCTGGATTCCCTCGCCGTCGAGGCGGTGTCCGAACAACACCTGGGAGCGGATCGCTCCGTCGATCTCGGGCATCACGACACTCTGCGACAGGAAACCGCCGTTCATGCCCATCTTGTCGGCCTCCCATTCGTCGACCGGCCGGTTGACGTTGAGCGGTGAGAAGAGCGGAATGTTCCGGCGCGTCAGGTACTCCACGACAGCATCGCCCAGGCGTCCGTGGGCCATGTTGATGACGGCCGACGGACGGATCGAGTCGGCCTGCCCGTTCCGGATCGCCGCCGGCAGATTACGAAGAGGATAGACCGTGTTGCCGGTCTCCTCCAGCCGGGCAATCAGTTCGGTCGGCTCGCCCATCTGTCCCGTCACAATCACCCGCGGGGCATCCGGTTTCAGCAGACCGTGCCGCGACAGGAAGGTTTCGTAAGTCTCCACGCTGTCAAAATCCAGCTCCTCCGCCTCGGGATCCGAAGGGTCGGCATGGTAGAACTGTTTCAGGTCGCGCACCATGGGCGGTTCGGGCTCATCCGTATCAAACCTCTTGCCGTCGACCGTACGGCGAAGGGTGACGAGCAGGTTGCGGTAATTCTTCCGGCCGCCGCCGCTGAGGTAGCCCTTGACGGCCGCCAGCGTCGCGGAGTCCGCCGAGACGATCTCGTTGGCAGGATTGGTCGCCATGGTCGTGATAACGGTAAGCCCCCGGTCGGCGGCATGCTGTAGCGCGGCCCGCTCTTCGGCCGTGATGCGGAGGCCCATGCCGTTCATCAGTACCACGTCATAACGCCCCAATTGGCCGAACTCCGACGGTTCGACCGAGGCAAGACGGATCCGCGCATGGCCATTGGCCCGGGCGATCTGGCCGAGCGTCGTAGCCTGGTAATTTACAAAAGCGATGCGTGTGGCCGAGAACCAGCTGTTCCACGCCACAACGCCCAATACGACGGCAAGCAGAAGCACGCCTGCCCAGATCATTGGTATCTTCTGTTTCATTTTTTATTTACTCTTGAAAAATTGTTCGAGATTCAGCGAAAGGCCCACCGAACAGGTCGTACCGATGGTCGTGGGCGAATTGCTGTAATAGTAGTCGGGCCGGTAGTTGAAGAGGTTGTCGACGGCCAGCGTGAAGTCCATCCCACGCCACAGACGTTGCGTAAGGCTCAGTTTCCAGATCGTATAGCCCGGATAGGTCTGCCGCACGGTCTCCTCGTAGGAGGTCACCTCGGTATAGACGTCGCATGTGACGGCAGACAGCCAGCGTCCCGACAGCGACACGTTCAGACCGTAGTTCTTCCACTGTTTGTCATAGGCCAGGCGCGCCGTGGCCGCATGGGGTCGGGTCGAGGAGAGGAGGGGCTGTCCCCGCTCGATCATCTCGTGCGTGTAGGCATACGACACGCGCCACGAGATGCCGCACGCATATCGTCCCGACGCATTGGCCTCGGCTCCGGTTACCTGCAGAGGCGACATGTTCGTGTAGACCTGTCCGTCAAGTTCCTGGTTCCAGACCGTGGTGATGCGGTTGTCCACCAGATTGTAGAATCCCGTTACGGTGAAATTGTGCTGCCCCGCCATGTATTCGGCCGAGAGCGAAAAGTTGTGGCTTGTCTCGGCTTTCAATTCCGGATTTCCGTAGATCATGAAGATGTTGCCCATGTAAAAGTCCATGTACATCTCCTTGAGGGTCGGGGCGCGGAATCCGCCTGCGTATGATGCCCGAAGCGAGCAGTTTGCAACCTTATACATCACGCCGAGTTTCGGAGAAAGGTGCGAAAGATTTGCCGCCGAAAAATGGTCGAAACGCAGGCCCGCAATGAGGTTGAACCGCCGGTGCGGGTTCCAGTCGAACTGTGCGAAGGCATCGGCCGTATGCTGCGTATGGCTGCCGTTGTCCGTAAACTGGTAGGACATCAGGTAGTCACGCATGTAGTCGCCGCCGACGGTAAGGATGTGTTTCCCGGAGAAGGTATGGTTGTAGAGCGTGCGCAGGGTGTGCTGCACGTTGCTGTAGTCGCGCACGTCGCGCGACGTGGGGACCAGATAGTCGCTCTTGTCGTACTGGTCGAAGGCATAGGAGAGTTCCAGATCATCGGACGGCGTAATGGCCCAGTTGCCCTTCAATCCACCCGAGAAGCTTCGGTAGCGGTCCCTGATACTCTCCGATGCGTCGCGCTCGCGAAAGAAGTACCCAGCCCGTGCGGTCAGTTTCAATTCGTCGGAGGCCGTGAATACGAGCCGTTCCTTGACATTGAGCGACGAATTGCCGTAGATGGTGCTGTAATCGCCGACCTCGGCGTTGTTGGTTCCTTTCGACAAATCGATGGCATCGATCGAGGTATACTGCACGTTGGTCATCGAGTTGAACCGGCCCTGATTGAACCCGACCGAGCCGCCGTAACGCTGCTCGTTGTGGGCGCCGTAACGGCCGTTCAGGTTGACGGACCACGGTTCGCGCGACTCCCGGCTGATGATGTTCACCACACCTCCGATGGCATTCGACCCGTAGAGCGACGAAGCGGCCCCCTTGACGATCTCAATGCGCCCGACGTTATCCATGTTCAGACGACTGTAGTCGACATTGTCGAGCGTTTCGCCCGCCAGCCGCTCACCGTCGACAAGAAACAGTACCGAATTGCCGCCGAATCCCGACATGTTGAGCGATACCTGCTGGTTCATCGAATAGGAGAATTCGATGCCCGGCAACTCGCTTTGCAGCAGATCCCCAATATGGGTGGCATCGACCTGTTTGATGTCGGCTTCGGAGATGACACGGGTGACAATCGGAACATCCTTCAACAGTTTCGGGGTGCGTGTGGCCGTCACCACCACCTGATCCATCATCGTGGAGCGCTCCGCAAGCCGGAAATTCAAGGGTCCGGTCTGGCCGGCAGCGATCTTTTCGCTGGCCGATTCGTACCCGACAAACGAGGCGCAAAGCGTATACGTCTCTTTGCCCGGAAGCGCAATTTCATAACGACCCTCCGTGTCGGCCACGGCACCGAGCGACGGCAATTCCTTTACGGTAACGGCCGCTCCGACGAGCGGTCGGCCCGCAACATCCGAAACGGTGCCGGATATTTTGTATTGAGCCTGCGTATGCAGCGTAAACAGCAATCCGAAAAGAGATAGCACCAGCTGTTTCATCCTTATTCAACGGGATAGAGGTAGTCAATGGTCATGTAACCCTTTACGGCAGCATCGTTCATGAAGTTTGCGAGACGCAGGGCCGCACAGGTACCGTCCTTCAGACGAAGCAGATAGATCTTCCCCGAAAGGGTGTAGATCGGCGGCATGGTCGAAGTGTCGACATCGAGCCAGCGCGAAAGGCACGGGTTCCAGTAGTCCTCGGCGTAGAGAATGATGCCGTCCATCATCTGTGACATGTCGATCGTAATGCGGTCGGTGGTCCACTCGTCAGCGGCCCATTGGTCTTCGGCGACAGTCCCGGGAGCGGGAAGCGCATCGAAAGACCCTGCCTGGCTTTCCCAGACGGTGCCGCCGTTGGTCTTCGTGTCGTATCGGTGTACGGCAAAATCCCACGTTTCGGGAGCCGCGTCACCCACCTGTGTCGTTGTCACCTGTTTGCCTTGCAGATTGACATAATGCCATTCGGTGTAATCCGTGGCGTTGATATGGATCCGTCCCGTACGGGCCTCTTCATCGATGAGGATAAACCCATATTCGTTCCCGGTCTCGGATGTGGGCATATCATAGATACCCTCGAAGATGCCGTTGCAGGCCGGGAGCAACAGCAGCAGTGTCGCTCCCGACAAGAACAGCCCAGCCTGTTTGCAGTTCATGGCCAATCTCGCTTTTTCGTCGAGTTACTCTTCCGTGGCGGGAGCCGTTCCCGGCAAAAGCGTGACGGTCAGCCCTCCCATGACGGCCGGCACCTTGAACACGATGGAGTAGTCGTCCTTCGCCGCATTGGTCGAGCCGCTCACCGTAAAGTTATAGTCCGTTGCCGGACCGCCGCCCATTCCCATGGCTACGCTGCCGCTGCCCGTAAAGACGTACTCTTCGCCCTCTTTGGTCGCAGTGGCCGACTCAACAGTAAAGGTTCCCCACAAGGCGGATTCGAAGACAACCTTCACGCTGCCGTCGCCGTTGGCCGTCAGCTTCACGTTCTCGTCGTCGGTATAGCGATTCTGGAACATCGCACAGTCGGCATCCGTATATCCTTCGTAGGTTCCGGCCAGCAGCAGGTCGGCCGGGGCGTCGCCCGTCTGGAACGTAAGGGTCATGCCGCCCATGACGGCCGGTATCGAAAACTCCATCCGGGCATCGGTCTGTGACTTGATCTCGGCCGTGAAAGTGCAGTCGTAGGCCGAGGTGCTTCCACCCATGCCCATCTGCGTCTGCCCGCTGCCCGAAAGGGAGCAGATGTCTCCGCTTACACTCGCCTGTGCATCGGTGATGGTGAATTCGCCCCACGTGGCGGAGGTGAACGATACGGAGGCGGTGCCGTCCGTATTTTTCGTGAGGACGACGGTCTCATCCGCCGAGATCATGTTCTGGAAATAATTGCAGCTGGCCAGCGTATAGCCGTTGTAGCTGCCTGCAAAGTCGACCGTTTTCGAACCGTTTTCATCCTTGTCACACGCCATCATAAAGACTGCGGCGGATAACATCATAAGTACAGATTTGATTTTCATGTCGTTTGATACTTTTGTTTTCCGGGCAAAATTACTGGAGTTGTTGTGGTCGGGCAATACCTACTTTTTATGATTTATTATAGCCTGTTCCTGATGCGTATTAGGTATTGTTAATGCGCAATCTGAACCATATGTTTTGGTGTAGAGCTTTTTCAAACAGTCAATTACAAGATCATGTTGACAAGATTATCACATTAAGATTATTTACCTTGTTGTGTGTTGACCATCCGGGCAAAGATCCCATTTTGCTGCAGTAAATCATCGGGAGACCCGGATTCCGCAATATGACCGTTGTCCATAACCACAATCCGGTCGGCATGGATTACGGTCCGCATGCGGTGAGCAATAACCAGTACGGTCTTGTTGCGAATTAACTCAGATATTCCCGCTTGAATTTTTGTTTCATTCTCTGCATCGAGCGAGGCCGTAGCCTCATCCAACAGCACAATTGGAGCATCTTTGAGTAAAGCCCGGGCGATTGATATGCGTTGTCGTTCTCCGCCGGAGAGCGTTTCTCCATTTTCACCGATCACCGTATCGTAACCTTGCGGCATCCGTCGGACGAATTCGTCGCAGCAGGCCAGACGTGCAGCCCGCAGGATTTCTTCTTCCGAAGCGTTCTGTCTGCCGATGCGGATATTGTCTCGAATCGAAGCATTGAACAACACGACATCCTGAAAAACGACCGAGTAGTTCTTCAGCAGGGTTTCAGGGTCGATCCCGCTTATGTTCTCTCCTCCCAGGCGGATTGTGCCGTGCTGAATATCCCAGAAACGGGCGGCGAGTTTGGCTGCGGTGCTCTTGCCTCCGCCCGAAGGTCCGACCAATGCCGTGATCTCTCCCTGGCGGGCCGTGAACGACACTTGCTTCAAGATCGGTTTCCCCGATTCGTAGGAAAAGTCCACGTCGTCGAATTCGATATCAAAATTCTTCGGGTGAAAGTCTGTCCGTCCCTGCTGTATGGGCATCGCTTCCATCTCGTTCATGCGGTCGATGCGCACATCGAGGTAAAAGAGCGCTGCCAGATTGTTTAACACCTCATTGACCGGAGCATAGACTCGGAATCCTACGACCAGAAAGAGAAGGTAGGTAAGCAAATCCGTCTCTTGAGCCCCAAGCAGTCCGGCCCCAACCAGGATGACACTCGCAGAGCCGAGCTTCAGAAGGCTCTGTGCCCCATTTACCAAAACTCCGATCAACAACTCACCGCGGGTCTGAACCCGCTCATGCGTATCGATCCGTTCGTTGAGTTCCCGCAAAAATTCCGCTTCACGATTGCAGGCCTTGATTTCACAGATTGCATCCAGTCCCTCTTGAATCCGTTCGCTGACATCCCGCCGGGTGAAGTAGGCTTTGCGATTGTTCCGGTGTAGAACCCGTTTCGCCAGCAGGACGATAGCCAGTGCTACGGGGACTACCCAGAAAAGCGCCAGGGACAATCGCCAGTCATAAACAGACATGCCGGCGGCAATAAGCACCAGGCAAATCAACGAGGCGATAAGCTGCGGCACTGCATGGGAAAAAGTGTGTTCAAGATCGGTACAGTCGTCCATGATTGTGGCTGTCAGATCAGAAAGATCTTTCTCGCCGAAAAAGGCCAGTGGCAGTTTACGCAGTTTCTCGGCCAGCGAGATTCGCCGGATGGCGCTCTCTGCATAGACACTTGTATAGGTGCTTCGATACTGCCGCAGGGCCACAAGATACATGACCGCCAGAAACGAAAAGCCCAGTGCGACATAATACCATAGCCCCAGCAGCGGCGAACTCCCCGGGGTGAGAACAGGTCGCAGATAATCTCTGAGGAAGACAAACAGGTAGACCGCCGGCAGCATCAGGGCGAGATCCATTCCTGTCGTCCAGCAAATTCCCCTGCACAGATCTTTGGCGCCCTGTTTCGAAAGGGCGAAGCGGTGTTGAATGATTCCGAACATATGTCAATTCTTTGTAAGGGTCCATTCGGTGGATTGCTGGTATTCATCCCACATCCGCCGGTAAATTCCGTTTTCGGACAGCAGTTTCTCATGTGTCCCCTGTTCGACCAGACGCCCCCGATCCATCACAAGAATACGGTCTGCATCCGTAATACTTGACAAACGATGGGCAATCATCAGTACCGTTTTTCCATGCATCAGATTACGCAAGGCCGACTGGATCAGGTGTTCGTTCTCGGGATCGGAGAAGGCCGTTGCCTCGTCCAAAAGCACAATGGGGGCATCTTTAAGCAGGGCCCGGGCGAGAGCTATCCGTTGTTGTTCACCTCCGGAGAGAAAGGTGCCGTTCACGCCAATCTCGGTCCTCAACCCATTCGGCAGCCGTTCGATAATCTCCCGGCAGCACGCCGCGTCAGCGGCCTGCATCACCTCGTCGATCGAGGCATCCGGATGTCCGTAGCGGATATTCTCGAGCAGGGTGGCCTTGAACATCCGTGGGCGCTGAAAGACGAAGGAAATTCGCTGCATCAGCTCTGCTGGGGGAATCTCCCGGACATCCACCCCGCCAATCGAGATGCGACCCGCATCCACATCCCAGAATCGTGGTACGAGCCGGGCGAGCGTCGTCTTCCCGCTTCCCGAGGCTCCGACCAAAGCGACGGTCTCTCCTTCCCGGATTCTGAAACTGACGCCATCGACGGCTCTTTGTCGGGCCCCCGGATAGGTAAAAGTGACCCTGTCAAAGTCAATATCGAAATACTGTGGTGATTGGACCGCTTCGGGAACCGGCAATCCGGCGACAGCCGTCAGTTCGTCGAGGCGGGCAATGGCTTCGGAGGCCTGGCCTACCGCTTGGCTCAGATACATGCTTCTCATGATGCATTGCGAGAAGAGTGGAGTCACGAGGACAAAAAGGAAGAAATCGAGTAAAATATCCATATACTCCCCGGTCCGGCCGATAAGCAGAATCGCCACCGGGGCCAATATGTAGACGAAACTGTTGATAAGGACCGTATACGCTGACATGGGATGCTCCCAGGCCTGCGTATATCGGGTGACCATCTCCTTGTAGCACAGGATGCTCCGGTGAAAATTCTTGAATGAAAAGAGGGTCTGTTGGAATACCTTCACCACGGGGATGCCTCGTACATATTCTACGGCTTCGGTGTTCATTTCTTCCAATGCATTCATGTATTCCCGCATGAAATCTTGCGATTTGCCGCCTATCATGACCGCCATCAATCCGCCTGCGAAGAGCATCGGGACCAGACTGGCCGCTCCGAGTCGCCAATCAAAAAAGAAAATCAATCCGAGAGCCGCGACCGGCACCAATACGGTTGCTGCCAGGTCGGGCATCTGATGAGCCAGGAAACTATGCGTGATGCTCGCATTGTCGTCAATGATCTTGCGGATGCGGCCGCTGGTAGTCGAGTCAAAGAATCCAAGCGGCATGCCGACGATACGGCGCATGGCCTCTTTGCGCAGGTTCGATTCCACCCGGAAGGCTGCCAAATGTGAAGACATCAATGCTGCAAAATAAAGGACTATGCCGACAACGGATGTCCCGACAGCCCACCATGCGAAGGCGGAGATTCGCTCCATATCAGTCGGCATGCCGCCGCTGATTAACAGGTCTCTAACAATCAACCAAATCAGTGCATATGGAATTATTCCTGTCAATGCGCTCAATCCAGAGAGTATCATGGCAAGAGGCAGTAGCCCTCGGCGAGGCCCCATATAGTGCTGCAGTTTTCTCAGAATTTTCATGGATATCCGTATTTATCTTTCAGACAATCCTATTTGATTCTGTATCCCAGCATGGAGCTGAATCCGAAACAAAGCCGGGGCAGGCGTCCCAGAATCTGCCCGAACAGGAAGCCCCAGCGTGACCGGAAGAACTTCATGTAGTTGGCCTGTTCGATGAGTGCCAGCCGCGCATCCCAGCGCTCGGGCAGATGCCCGTCGCTGATTCCCGAACGGATTTCGGCCTTGTGCCCACGTAGCGAATCGGGCTTGATCCCGCGTCGGAACATGATCGTTCCGCAGACATCGAACCACAACTCGCTTCCCGGGAAACGGTCGGCAATGCGGTGCACGAACTCCTTGACCTGGTACTCGTAGAAATACATCAACACCCCTTCGGCGACAAAGATGAACTCCCCGTCGGGGAAGGCCGTTTTCAATGTATCCATCCAGTCCGTGTCCGTCAGCGAGGCGGAGATATAGCGATCATGCTCCGTTTCGGGAATCAGTTCCCGCCGCAGGCAAATAACTTCCGGCAGGTCAAGTTCGCGGAAAACCGCCTTCGGATTCTCCCCGAGCCGTTGGGCCCGCGTATCAAGTCCGCATCCTACATTGACGACAACCGGGTGGTCATGCCGATCGATGAACCGGCGGACCGCCCGATCGAAATACCATCCCCGCACCACGCAGCCCACCTCGCTCAATGGCGCTCCGTCGAAACGGCTGTAATCGTACCTGATACTTTGCATGAGGCGTTCAGCCTCACGATCACACAGGATCGCTGCATCGCCGCGACGGCTCTCCTTGGCCCGCATGTAAAGCGGGATCAGCAGGGTCTCGGCGACCACGTTCTTAAAATCATACGTTGGTTTCATACCTCTTCTGTTTTTTAGAGAACAATGTTCCGTTTTGTTCAAAAAAAGAGGAGAACTGTTAAGCTCTCCTCGGTTCGGTCAGGGCCATCCAACCCGCATATTCAAACTGGAAAAATTCCCGGAAAAACTCCCGGATCCTTGGCCGGTCCAGGCGGTGTGTAACAATCTCTCCCAATACGCTGACCGTCCAGGCCGCCATGATATGGATAAAAAACGGCGATACGGATTTTGTACGGTGAAAATACGTAATTTCCAGTTTCTGGTATTCGTGGCTGACGCGCGTGATGTGATCGGTCAAGGCGTCTCGGAAGCCGGATTCCGAAGAGCCGTCTGCTCCATAAAGCAGCAGCCAAATTTCCTCCCGACATGTCCAAACCAGATCAATATATTTTTCCACGACCTCCATGTCATGGCCGAAAGGGGCAATTCGGCTACAGGATACCCGTTCTTTGCTGTGTTGCTCGGCAATGAATGAAAACAGACGATTCCGGACTGGAGTGACAATCGCCCGGAAAATACGGTCTTTCCCTTCGAAATAGTTATATAAATTGCTGGTTCCTACTCCGGCCCTGCGAGCAATCGTCCGCATGGATGCATTTTTGTAACCATGAAGGAGAAATTCGCCTCGGGCTGCGTCAAGGATAGCCTTGTATGTTTTGTCTTTAAGCGGTCGCATATATGGATGACCCATGTTTGATAATACAAAGAAAGCAGGTTGCCAAGAGATGTCAAATACCCATTTTTTAGGATTTTTGCTCTTAATGGAAGCAAGGTACAGCCGATTGGCAAGCGCTATGATGAGTGATGGCGTGAAAAAATAGTAGCTCTACGCAATGGCGGGTTGTTCTTTGCGCTGCATATCAAAGTTCAACAGGTGTACGTCCCGGCTTGTAATGCTATTTCAGCTATCCAAATGAGGTGAAAATCTATTCAACAGAAGAGTGAACGATGGAAAATTGTATGCGGGGCATGCCACTTCCTCATTGCTGAAAACGCAGTTAGCCGCTCTTTGTTTCGGATCAGTAGGTATTGGTCATCTCTTCGGGGACGCAGATGTAGAAATCCGCCCGTCCGTATTGTCCCTCGGAGAGCTTGTCGATCTCCGACTGCCGCACCGAGGCGATCGTGACCACCTGCGTGCCGGGTCGATAACGCTCCAGGTAGGCGATGATACCGTTGTGGAAGTCGGAGTGGAAGTTGCCGTTGAAGTGAAGAAATTGGCACCCCTCCTTCAAATTGCGGGCGATGAACCAGGCCATTGTGGCATCCTTCACGGCCTGAGCCTCGGCCAGCCGGCGTGTGTCGCTGCCGTGTCCGAGCATGGCCATCATGCCGAAGGTGGCCTGGCTCTGTGCTTCGTCATATTCGAAGGGTATGGGCAGCGGAGCTATGTAGCGTTTGGCCTCATCGGAGAGCGAATCGAGGATGCCGAGACCGTGGTTGCGGACACTGTTGGCGTAGCGCCGCGGAACGTTCGTAGCCACGAACGGAATGCCATGCTCCTTGGCAAAAAAGACGATCGGATGATAATCCGTTTCGTAGTTGTCCCACAACCGGGCCTCTGCACCGAAGCGGTCTGGCGAGATGAGTCGTTGCATATATTCATCGAGTATCAGCTGGATGTCACTTTCCAACATTTCGGCGCCTATAACCAAACTATTGCCGTGGCGTTCGTGGAGCGCCTGGGCGATCTTCAGCTCGAGCCAGTGGGTGATCGGGCAGTTGTGCACCTCGCCGACGAAGACCGCATCATACGGGGTGAGCCGGTCGATCAGTTCGCCGAAGGTGATTTCGTGCCCCTCGCTGTCGTAGAGGGCATAGGCGCGCAGTTCGCCTCTGGCATGCCGGGCTTCGCCGGATTTCTCCTTCCGGGGGGCGGCCTCCGTTTCGGCTCCGGAACGGGGCGCAGGGCCGGCGGCCGTGCAGAGCGGCGCCAGCAGCAACAGGCTGCACAGCAGCCTAACGATCGGACGTGTCATCTTTCAGTTTTTCTTTGCTCAAATACAACAATACGTAATATTCCGGATCGAGGAGTTGCGAAAAGGATTCTCGCAACTCTGCGGGGGTAATGGTTTCGAGGATCCGGTCGTACTCCTCGAAATCGGAAAGCGTCTCCCCATTCCGAATAATGCCCACCAGAACGTTTCGCCAGTTCGATGCGGCATCGTCGGTCAGCGCTTCTCGTTTGGCTATTCGGAAGGAACGTTTGAGATTTTCCAGCTCTTGAGCCGGAACCTCCCGGATCTGCAGATCGGTGATGATCGTGCGCAGCAGCGTGTCTATGGCCGGCATGTTGCGGTTGTCGGCTGAAGCATTGATGTCGAAACAGAAACTGCGTGTTGGAATGCCTTCGTAGAAGAGAGCAATATAGGGTGAATAGACCAGCGACTCCCGCTCTCGAAGAATGGAGATTAACCGGTTGCGCAGAATGTCTCGCATGAGTTTGAGTTTCAAACTGCTGCGCAGTGATGGCTCGTAATATCCCGGATAGATGTAATCGAACAGGGTCTGGGTTTCGTTGTCGTTATCGAACCCTTCGACCGACCGTCGTTCCGGAAGTTGGTGCTGGCGATATCCGAATTCGGGACCGTGGGCTTGAGCCGGGATCGGCGCAAATGTTGCGGCAAACTGGGTCAAAAGCGTATCGGGATCAAATTCTCCGGTAATTACCGCACAACTCCCTTCTGTCGGGGTGTAGAGTCGATGATAGAATGCCGCGATGCTGTCGAGATTGAGTCGATTAGCAATCTCCTTGTTCGGGAGTTTCGTGGCGTGACGCGGAATGGCCGATCCGGTGAGTTCGTCCATGCGTGCCGAAAGTTGACGGTCGGAGGCGCGTTGCAGCATACGGCTCAGCAGCGACTCCTCCTCCTTCTCCTGAAGCATTTCCTGGCGGAGCTCCTCGAATTCGTCGTATCTGAGTTCCGGATCGAAGATCTTTTCCCGAATCAAGTTAAAGAAAACAGGAGCCGTTTGAGCCGGAGTCGTACCGATGAAACCGTGCCAATGGTTCTCCAGAGTCATCGACAATGCGATATCGTTGCGATAGAGGTATTCCGAGAGCTTTTGCTGGTCGGCTTTGGCTATGCCGCCCATCTCCAGGTACCCGGCTGTCCCTTCGAGCAACGGGTATTGATCGTCGGGAATCGCGGATGTGCCATAGGGTGCGATCAGCGTGAACAGCACCTTGCCGCCTCCGGGTGTCGGACGCATGATGATTCGCATACCGTTCTGCAGAAAGGCCTCGCGAACGCCGAGACCGGGATATTCCCGGGTCGAGACGATCATGGACGACTCGAACGGAGGACGGACGGACAGACAACGCGGAATTTCGACCGGAATCTCGGTTTCTCTGCTTTCCCGAGGCTCATAGACATAGCGCTCGCAAGGGGTTGCGGCGCCCCTGTGCCAGGCGTCATCGACCTCTTCGGATGTCAGGGGTGCCCCGAGTCCCGGATGGCTGTGGCAGGCGATTCGGGCTACGGCGTCGTAACCCGACAGGCGCTGGCGGAGCATCTCCTGCAGCAGGGTTCCGGGCGTTGCCGCCACGGAGTCGATAATCCGACGGTAGAGGAGCGTGTCACGGATCGTGCGGTCGCCGGCCAGGATATAATCCGCGAAGTCGTCGCACCAGGCCGAGGAGCTTTGCGGGGCATCGACCTCGAAGTGCGCCATCCGGTTGCAGCGGCGAGTACGGATATCGGCGAGCTCTGCCTCATCCCAGCCGACCGTTACCAAATCGTGCAGGGCCGAGGAGAGATGCGCAAGAGCGTCGAGCAACTCTTCGCGCGAAGAACCGGCCGTTGTCACCGTGAAGTGGTTCTTGTCGCTCAGATACCACG